>JBAVMB010000212.1:0-3762 GCA_049689615.1 Allostellaceae bacterium | reverse complement strand
GCTTGATCTCGACGAGATCGAGCAGCATTTCAATTGAGCGTTTCGACAGTCCCATTTTCTCCCTCCACATTTTTCGGAGGTCGAAAGACCGACCCCCTAGAACATGTGTCGATGATTGGGCTTTATTCGTTAAAATGCGGTGAATCGAATGCTGTGAAAATCGCCAGCAATACTAAGGTTAACTGGCGTCAACCATAGGCGTGCGGCGCCGTTTGACACCCCAGGGCGCGGCCTTTAGAACGGCGGGCGCATACGCCGTGAACAACACCACTCTTGCGGAGGGGTGGCCGAGTGGCTGAAGGCGGCGGTTTGCTAAACCGTTATACGGTCTAAAGCCGTATCGTGGGTTCGAATCCCATCCCCTCCGCCACTTTCCCGCCTTGATGAAGGGATGGTAACCAAGACCATGCCATCTGAGGCCGGTCGCCGTCGTCGGCTGATCGAACAATCAATTCAATTTCAATAACGCAGAGGACGACGCCATGAGCGAGCTACTGCCGACAACCGTCGTCGGAAGCTATCCACAGCCGGATTGGCTGATCGATCGCGACAATCTGCGGAGCCGCCTGCCGCCGCGCGTGCGGGCGCGTGAAATCTGGCGTGTCGCCGAGCCGTTTCTCGAACAGGCGCAGAACGATGCGACCTTGATCGCGATCCGCGACATGGAGCGCGCCGGCATCGACATCATCAGCGACGGCGAAATGCGCCGCGAAAGCTATTCCAACCGGCTGGCGACGGCGTTGTCCGGCATCGACATCGACAAGCCAGGCGCGGCGCTCGATCGCACCGGCCACCCCAGTCCGGTGCCCCGCGTCGCCGGGCCGATCAAGCGGCTGCGGCCGGTCGAGGTGCGCGACGTGCAGTTCCTGCGCGCCAATACCGACCGCAAGATCAAGATCACGCTGCCCGGGCCGTTTACAATGACCCAGCAGGCGCAGAACGACTACTACAAGGACGAGGAAGAGCTCGTCATGGCCTATGCAGCCGCAGTCAATGAAGAAGCCAAGGATCTGAAAGTCGCCGGCGCCGACGTCATCCAGCTCGACGAGCCCTATCTTCAGGCGCGGCCGGAAAAGGCGAAGAAATATGGCGTCAAGGCGATCAACCGCGCGTTGGCCGGCGTGCCTGGTCCGACTGCCGTGCACCTTTGCTTCGGCTACGCGCATGTCGTGCACACGCGGCCATCGGGCTATTCGTTCTTGCCCGAATTGGCCGATTGCATCGCGCAGCAAGTGTCGATCGAAACCGCGCAATCGAATCTTGATCTCGCGGTGCTCAAGTCGCTGGGCAACAAACAGATCATTCTTGGCGTCATCGACCTCAACGATCCCAAAGTCGAGACGCCGGCGATAGTCGCAGCGCGGATCCAGCGTGCGTTCGCGATCGTGCCGCCGGAGCGGATCGTCGTCGCGCCCGATTGCGGCATGAAATACATTCCGCGCGAAACCGCCTTCGGCAAGCTCAGGGCGTTGGCAGATGGTGCCGCGATCGTCCGGCACGAGTTGCAAGGCTAGGAACGGGGCACGCGTCCGGTTGCCGGTCAGTTCCAGGAATTACGGAAATACGCCGCCCAGCTCCGGATCAGCCTGCGTGAGGGGTGGGCGTAAACCCAAAATTAACGCTGTGAGTCCGGTAACCCCGCGAAAATGTTCGCCGGCTTTCGGCGGGCTTAGCCGTCTGTAGTAAACGCCGAAATTGCAGTCGAAGGCCCATTGGGCGGATAATCGCCGGCCCCAAAAGAGGTCGATCGCGATGAGCGTGGAGAATGCGTCCGCCAACGCGCCGGATCGCGCGCTGCGCCAGTTACCGACTGGCGTCGCGCGCGGCAGCGCGATTGCCGACACGCGCCTCGAGACGCTTTACCGTTATTGGCTTGAGCGGCGCGGCACACGCGCCATGCCACGGCGCGCCGACATCGATCCAGTCGCAATTCCGGCGGCGATCTGGCCGCATGTCATGATTCTGGAAGTCGTCCGCGAAGGCGCCACGGTCAGGTTCCGCTATCGCCGTGCCGGTGGCGTATTTTGGCGCGCAGATGGCGTCGAACCGACCGGACATTTCATCGAGGATGTGCTACCGGCGACGGCGGGTTACCTCGACTATGTCGTCGCGATCTATACCGAGATGGCCGCAAGCGGCCGCCCGATGTATTCCGAGAATTTCTTCACGCGCGACGGACAGAGCGTGCCGATGCGAACGCGGCGCGTGAGTCTGCCACTCTCCAATGACGGCGTCGTCGTGGATACCGTTCTCGCCGGTCACGTCTTCGAATATCCGCGCGAGCGCGACCCGGCGTTTCCCATGGTCGACGGACTGTGCGAGGCGGTGCGGGTTTACCTCGACGAGGCGGCGCCAGCCTGAACCAATAGCCGGTCGCCTCGTCCCATCACACCGCGACCGCCGCGATTGTCTAGGCCGCGCTTCCGACGTTACAGTAACGCCCGCCAAGACGCGGCATAGAAGGATTGCCGATGGACAACAGGTTGATGCCAAATACCCCAGCGGCCAAGCCGATGGCTGAAACGGCGCGGTACAAGCTCTTCGTCCGCAACTTGGTTCTGGCGGCGAAAATCGGCGTGCATCCGCACGAGAAAGTTCGGCCGCCGCGCCTGCGCGTCAGCGTCGAGCTCAAGATGGCTGGCGATCCGCCACAACATGACGATCTGGTCGATGCGCTCGATTATGAACGCGTCGTCGCTGGCATCCGCGAGCTGGCAGGAGCGCAGCATATCAACTTGGTCGAGACCTTCGCCGACGCGGTGGCGCGGCTCTGCCTGGCAAATAGCCGCGTGCTGGGTGCTTCTATTACGGTCGAGAAGCTCGACGTCTATTCGAATGCTGAAAGCGTCGGCGTGACGCTCGAGCGCCGCCGCGGCGAATAGATCACGGCGCGGCCGCCAGCGCTTCGGTCAAGGCGATCGCGGCGCGCGTCTCGGCGACGTCGTGTACGCGCACGATTTGTACGCCTTGTTGAACGGCATGGACCGCGACGGCCAGTGACCCGGCGAGCCGCGTTTCGACCGGGCCGCCCAGGAACGATTTGCGCGAGGCGCCAACCAGGACGCCGGTGCCGAGACCGTGCAGCAGTCCGATGCGCGCGAGAATTTCGAGATTGTGCGCCTTGGTTTTGCCGAAGCCGATGCCGGGGTCGACGACGATGCCGTCGCGCGCGATCCCGGCGTCGAGGCAAGCGGCAATCCGCGCTTCGAGAAATTCGGCGATGTCGAGCGAGGCGAATTCGTATCGCGGCGCCTGCTGCATCGTTGCCGGTTCGCCTTGCATGTGCATCAGCACGACCGGTGCGTGCGTTTTAGCCGCCAATGCCATGGCGCCCGGCTGCGATAGCGCTGCAATGTCGTTGATGATGCGCGCTCCAGCTTCGAGCGCGCGCGCCATGACGATGGCATGGCGCGTATCGACGGAGATCGTCGTACCGGCAGCGGCAAGTGCCTTGATCACCGGTCCGATGCGGGCGAACTCCTCGTCGGGTGTAACGGTTGTCGCGCCTGGACGGGTGGATTCGCCGCCGATATCGACGATGTCGGCACCGGCGTCGAGTAGGGCGCGGCCATGGACGATGGCGCGCGCGGGGTCGGCGAAACGGCCGCCGTCGGAGAAGCTGTCGGGGGTCACGTTGAGGATGCCCATGACCAGCGGTCGATCCAGGGCGAATCCCGCCCACCGCGGTCGCGGCTCCATCAGCCGGTGCAGCGCGTTTTCAATCGTCCTGCGGAGCGCCGGTTCACCTTTCACCGCATGATA
>JBAVMB010000211.1:0-1723 GCA_049689615.1 Allostellaceae bacterium | reverse complement strand
GTCAAACGCTCCAGCGCTTCGGGGGCGTGGGTGGTGGTTTGGAATTTGTCGGCCACGGTCTTGAAGCGATTGAGCGCCGCCAAGTAGTAGCCCTGCTTCTCGTACCAGCGGCCGATTTCCATCTCTTTGCCGGCGAGGTGGTCACGCGCCAGGTCCATCTTGAGGCGGGCGTCGCGCGCATAGGCCGTGTTGGGGAAGCGGCGGACGACCTCTTCGAGCGCCTGCATCGCCTGTTCGGTCGTCTTCTGATCGCGCCCTACGTCTTCGATCTGGACGTAATAGTCGAGTGCCTTGATGTAATACGCATAGGCGACGTCGCGGTTGCCCGGATGGAGCTGGATGTAGCGGTCGGCGGCGATGATCGAATCATCGTATTTGTTGTCTTGGTAGAGCGCATAGGCCGACATCAGCTGCGCCCGCGTCGCCCAGACCGAATACGGATGCTGCTGCTCGACTTCGTCGAACGCATCCGCAGCCTTGGAGTAGTCCTCCTGGGCCAGCAGATCCATGGCCGAGTTGTAAAGCTCGTCCACTGGCTTCTCGACGTAAGTCTCTTTCTTGCTGCTGGAACAGCCAGCGAGGGCGACGGCGAGCAACAGGCCGCCGATCAGGGCAGCCGAGCGGCTGCCCCCAATCGTTCGGATGAATTGACCAAGAAACCCCACGGCCGGTCCTTATAGCACGGCGAAGCGAGGCAGGAAAACTGTGACGGGGCGGTAAATACTAGGTTTGATACCGAGTCGGCTCAGGCGACAGCGGCGGCCGGCGCCTGCTCGATGTCGGTATAACACCAAGCCGTCCGGTCGGCGAACAGAGCCGCCAGCAACTGGCGGTTGAGCGCATGACCCGAACGCGTGCCGTGGAAATGGCCGAGCAACGGCGCACCGGCGAGATAGAGGTCGCCGACCGCGTCGAGCATCTTGTGGCGCACGAATTCGTCGACGTAGCGCAGGCCTTCTTCGTTGAGCACGCGATCGCCGGCGATGACCACGGCGTTATCGAGCGAGCCACCGCGCGCCAAGCCGGCCTCGCGCATGCGTTCGACCTCATCGAGGAAGCCGAAGGTGCGGGCCGCGCTGAGTTCGTGCTTGAAGGTGGCGGGGCATGGCAACAGAGTCAGCTCCTGCCGCCGGATGGCGCTGGAGGCGAAATCGATGGCAAAGCTCACGGCAAACTGGTCGCTCGGCGCCAGCATCGCCGATTTGCCCGGCGTGCCGACCGAAACCGGCTTGAGCACCCGGATGACGCGGCGCGGCGCATCCTGCTCGGTCAATCCGGCGCACTCGATGAGGAAGACGAAGGGCGAAGCGCTGCCGTCCATCACCGGAATTTCCGGACCGTCGAGCTCAACCACGACGTTGTCGATCTCAAGACCGGCGAGAGCTGCCATCAGATGCTCGACCGTGCCGACCGAAACGCCTTTGCTGTTGGTCAAAGTCGTGCACAGCGGCGAATCGACGGCGTTGCGCCAATCGGCGGCAATCTCGGTATTGAGGTCCCTGCGATAAAAGCGAATGCCGGAATCAGGCGCCGCCGGACGCAGCACCATCTCGACGTGCGCGCCAGAATGAAGTCCGATCCCACGGCAATGGATTGGCGCTTTCAGCGTCTTCTGCATGCCGGAACTTTGGGCCATTTCCCCGCTCACTTCTTGACGGGCCAAGGCGTAAAGGCCCCCATTCGCACCTGCAAATCACTCTTTATTTCAGATTGTGACGACAAT
>JBAVMB010000210.1:0-7362 GCA_049689615.1 Allostellaceae bacterium | reverse complement strand
CTGATATATCGAACGCTCATCGAACGCGGAAAAATCGCTGTAGATCCAGACGGCACGGATGCTCGCTTGTGCCTGCTCGGCGCGTCCGGTCGCAATCCAAATGTCGGCTTGGCGCAATTTGCCCGCCGCGGTGATCGGCGGGTGGGTGGCGAACCAATCGGCGAGCGTGCCGTCCGGCACACCGTTCATGGCTTCTTCGGCGGCCTGCTCGAGCGCGGACTGTCCCGGCCAATCCGAGTGCGCGACGATGAAATGCGTGATTTCGCCGAAGCTGGCGCCGTTGGCGCCGCGAATGATCGCCAGCCAATGCAACGCTTCGCGCGGCAGCGGATCGCGCGCCATCGCGGCTTCGCGCGCCGCTCCTTTCCAATCGCTCTTTTGGGCGTCGGCAAAGGCGGCGTGATAGGCGCGCTTGTCGTTGGTGGAGAGAGCTTGCGCGTGCGCAACGCCCATGACCAGCGACACGCTGGCAATGGTAACGGCC
The DNA here is from genome assembly GCA_049689615.1 of Allostellaceae bacterium. Taxonomy (GTDB): domain Bacteria; phylum Pseudomonadota; class Alphaproteobacteria; order ATCC43930; family CGMCC-115725; genus REEB95. The sequence goes on along the minus strand of JBAVMB010000210.1, from coordinate 6,878 downwards.
AGACAGACGCCCAACCGTCGCTTCAAAACCACATCCAAGTGGGGCTCCCCACCGCGATATTAGCCGCAGCGGCGGCGGCTGTCAGGTGTGGCCGCGTCGGCGGAGAACCGCGATTGCCCTCAGGCACGGACGGGCGCTATTTTGGCCCACACGACACGGCCCGGACAGGCTGCGTCGCAGGAGGCTAGGATGTTTAAGGGTTCGCTGGTCGCGCTCATCACGCCGTTCCGCAATGGGGCGATCGATGAGAAGGCGTTCCAGGGTTTTGTCGACTGGCAGATCACGCAGGGCACGCACGGCGTCGTTCCATGCGGCACGACCGGCGAATCGCCGACGCTTTCGCATGCCGAACACAAGCGCGTGATCGAGCTCTGTGTTGAAGCCGCGAATGGCCGCGTGCCGGTGATCGCGGGTACGGGTTCGAACTCGACCGCCGAGGCGATCGAGCTCACGCAGCATGCCAAGCGGGCAGGGGTCGACGCGGCGCTTGTCGTGACGCCGTATTACAACAAACCGACGCAGGAAGGACTTTACCAGCACTACAAGGCGATCAACGACGCCGTAGATTTGCCGTTGCTGATCTACAACATTCCTGGCCGCTGCGTCGTCGATATGAGCGTTGACACCATGGCGCGGCTCGCCAAGCTGCCGAACATCGTCGGTGTCAAGGACGCGACAAACGATTTGGCGCGGCCGCTTAAGACGCGCGCGACGTGCGGCGACGCGTTCTGCATGCTATCAGGCGAAGATGCGACCGTTTTGTCCTATCGTGCCAATGGCGGCGATGGATGTATTTCGGTCACAGCCAACATTGCGCCACGCGCCTGCGCCGAGATGCACGAGGCCTGGCAAAAAGGCGACACCGCCGGCGCGATGAAGACCAATATGCGCCTAGCCACCTTGCACGATGCGTTGTTCGTCGAAACCAGCCCGGCGCCGGTGAAGTACGCGGCTTCGTTGCTTGGCAAGTCGTCGCCTGACGTGCGGCTGCCGCTGGTGCCTGCATCGCCGGCGGCGCAGGTGCGCGTCAAGGACGCGATGCGTTCCGCCGGTCTGCTGAACTGACGCATCGATGGCCTTGCGGGGCGACGAGAAGTACGTTGCGCAAAATCGGCGTGCCCGTCACGATTACGCGATTCAGGAGACACTCGAGGCCGGCCTGATGCTGACTGGCACCGAGGTCAAGGTGCTGCGCGCCGGTCTTGCCAGCATCGCCGAAGCCTATGCCGCGGAAAAAGAGGGCGCGATCTATCTGCTCAACGCGCACTTTCCCGCCTATGCGGCGGCGCGCATCAATCACGAGCCGCGTCGGCCGCGCCAGCTACTATTACGCAAGCGGGAAATCGCCAAGCTGTTGGGCGCCGTTAAGCGTGAAGGCATCACGTTGGTACCACTCTCGATCTACTTCAACGAGCGTGGCCGCGCCAAATTGGCGCTCGGTGTCGCCAAGGGCAAGCGCAAGGCCGATAAACGCGAGGCCGAAAAAGAGCGCGATTGGCAACGGTCGCGGGCGCGGTTATTGCGCGACCGGGGCTAACTATCGATCGCCCTGCGCGAGTTCACGCTCAACGTCGTCGAGTTGGTCTTCGCCGAAAACCTTGATGCCGTTGGCACGCAACAATGCAGCCGTGCGGCCCTGGCCAGGAACTTGGTCGATGAAGTTGGCACCGTAGATCACCCGCGAGCCGCACGACGGGCTCGACTGTTTGAGGATGGCGAGGGTGATGGCATGCTCTTTCGCGAGCGCGAGCGCGGCCCGCGCGCCACGCTCGTACTCGGCCGTGACGTCGATGCCGAACACGGTCAGCACGCGGTTATTCGTGGTGTCGATGCGCGCCCGTGGCCGCGGTGTCGACAACCCACCGACAACTTCTGGGCAGATATGGACCAGGCGACCTTCAGTGTGCCAGCGACGGAAACGCGGGTCGTGGCACGGGGTATCGCTGGCGTTGTAGCGCACGCGATAGCCAACGACTGCCTCGCCCAGCAGGCACGTGCTGACCAGAATTTTGCGCATCCAACCATTATGGCAGCGCGAGCCGGCGCTTCAACTCGGTAAAAACAGCCTCGAACATCGCCGGGGTCAGCTGCCCAGTGTTGGTGTTGTAGCGCGAGCAATGATAGCTGTCGACGAGAATGAGGCCCGCCGGCAATGTGTGAGTTGCGCCGTGGGCGAAGCGATAGTGCGCTCGCTTCTGCCCGCGCGCCGCAAGCACCGCTTGATGCGCGATTTGTCCCAGTGCGAGGATGATCGCCAATCGCGGCATCGCGGCGATCTCCGCCGCAAGGAAAGCGCAGCAATTGCGGATTTCATCGGTTTCAGGCTTGTTGGCAGGTGGTACACAGCGCACCGAATTGGTAATTCGGCATCCAACGAGCTGCAATCCGTCGTCGGCGCGTTCGCGATATTCGCCGCGCGCGAGGCCGAACTTCGTCAGCGTGCCGTAGAGTAAAACACCCGCATAATCGCCGGTGAAGGGGCGGCCGGTGCGGTTGGCACCTTTGAGACCCGGCGCTAAGCCGACGATCAACAGCCGCGCGTCAAGGTTGCCGAACGAAGGCACCGGCGCATTGTGCCACGACGGCTGTGCCATGCGCTGCGTCGCGCGGAACGCCGCAAGCCGCGGGCAGAGCGCACAATCCCGCCCGGGGGCGCCCGGGGACGACGTTCTGCTCACGCCTCGCTGTCGCTCATCTGGTTGAATGCCTGGTTCTGCCGCGGCGACGTGTCTTCGCGGTGACGCATGATTTGCGGCGCCAGATCCTGAAGTTCGATGAACATGTCGGCCTGACGTCGCAGCTCGTCGGCGACCATCGGCGGCGCCGAGCGGATGGTCGATACCACGGTGACGCGAACGCCTTTTCTCTGTACCGCGTCGACGAGACGACGGAAGTCGCCGTCGCCGGAGAACAGAACGATATGGTCGAGGTATTGCGCCATCTCCATCACGTCGATAGCGAGTTCGATATCCATGTTGCCTTTGACCTTTCGGCGACCCATGGCGTCGGTGTATTCCTTGGTCGGTTTGGTCACCATCGTGTAGCCATTGTAGTCGAGCCAATCCACCAAGGGGCGGAGCGGCGAATATTCCTGATCTTCGATCAACGCCGTGTAATAGAACGCGCGGATGAGGCGGCCCTTCTCACCGAACAACTGCAACAATCGCTTGTAGTCGATATCAAAACCCAGAGCCCGAGCGGCGGCGTGAAGGTTGGCGCCATCGATGAACAATGCAATTCTTTCCTCGGGATAAAATGTCATGTGCAACTCCACGCAATGATACCAACGCTATGTCACGCATTTGACCGCCGCGGCGAGGCAGGCGTCAAGCGCTGGCGGTTGCCGAGGCGACGCAGCGCATGATCTTCATCGCCTTGGGCGCCAACCTGCCGAGCAACGTTGGGCCGCCGCGCGCGACCCTCGAAGCGGCGTTGCGTTCCCTCGCACAGGAAGGCGGCGAGATTGTGGCGCGATCGCGCTTTTACAAAAGTTCGCCCGTGCCGAAGTCAGATCAGCCGGATTACCTCAATGCCGTCGTTGCGATCAAAAGTGATTTGGATCCGACAGCATTGCTGGCAGTGCTCGCTGCGATTGAGGCGCGGTTCGGCCGGCAACGCGGCGAGCGCAATGCGGCGCGCCCGCTCGACCTCGATCTGATCGCTTATGATGAATTGATCCGCGACGTTGCTCCGATCCTGCCGCATCCGCGGATGCACGAGCGGGCCTTCGTGCTTTTGCCCTTGGCGGAGATCGCACCCGACTGGCATCATCCACGGCTTCGCCTGACGGTCGCCACGTTGATCCAGGCCCTACCGCCCGCAATCCGCGCCGAATGCCGGCCCGCCGCGGGCGATTGACTTTGACTCGTTACTGTCTCAAAAATAAAATAGGCGATAATAACTGTTTTGCCCGACAATCATCTGACAATCATAGGTGAGACTCCGCTATGTCGATGTCATCGCCTCGCGCCGCTTCGGTAAGCGCCGCGTCTGACGTGCCGAGCGCCTATGCCAAGAAGGTGCTTTTCGGCTCGTCCATCGGTTACGCGATGGACGGGTTCGATCTGCTTATCCTCGGCTTCATGCTCGGCGCCATCCGGAGCGACTTGGGATTGTCGGGGCCGCAGGCAGGATCGCTCTTCACGTTCACGTTATTCGGGGCGGTCACCGGCGGCATCGTCTTCGGCATCATGAGCGATTTCTTCGGCCGCGTGCGCGTGCTGAGCTGGACGATCCTGCTGTTCGCGGTTTTCACCGGTCTCTGTGCATTTTCACGCGGCTATTATGATCTGCTCACCTATCGCACGATTGCCGGGCTCGGGCTTGGCGGCGAATTCGGCATCGGCATGGCATTGGCCGCTGAGGCGTGGCCGGCGTCGAAGCGCGGCCGCGTTTCATCCTATGTCGGTCTCGGCTGGCAATCCGGCGTGCTCGTCGCGGCGTTCGTGACGCCGTTCTTGCTTCCGCATATCGGGTGGCGCGGCATGTTCCTGGTCGGCGTTCTCCCGGCTCTCGTCGCCTTCATCGTCCGCCGGACAATCGGCGAGCCGGAGATCTTCGTGCAGCGCCACATCCGGCAGGGATTCCCTATTGGTCTCCTGTTCAAAGATGCGGCGACCGTAAAGGTCACCGTCGGCATGTTCATTCTCTGCTCGGTGCAGAACTTCGGTTATTACGGCGTGATGATCTGGTTGCCGTCGTACCTCAACAGCCAGTTCCATTTCCCGTTGATGCAATCGGCGGTGTGGACCGGGGTCACGATCCTCGGCATGGCGCTGGGCATCTGGCTCTTCGGCATTGCGGCGGACCGGATCGGTCGGCGGCCGGTGTTCATGTTCTGGCAGATCGGCGCCGCGGTCATGGTCGTCGTGTTCTCGCAGCTGACGTCGCCTTATGCGCTGTTGGTCGGCGGCGCCGTAATGGGCTTCTTCATCAATGGAATGCTCGGCGGTCTCGGCGCGCTGATGTCGGAACTTTATCCTACGGCGGCGCGGGCTACCGCTCAGAATGTCCTGTTCAATCTCGGCCGCGGCGTCGGCGGCTTCGGACCCTTCGTCGTGCCGATCCTGGCGGCGCAGTATTCTTTCCCGATCGCCATTGCGCTGCTGGCGGTCATATACGTGATCGAGTTCGTCGCTACCGTATTCCTGATTCCGGAACGGAAGGGCGTGCCGCTCGAATAATTGCGGGCGTCCGGCTTCTGCCGTTCCCGCTCATTAAGGTCGATGTTTGGACATGGACACTGTCCACGCTGCGAATTTTCTTTTTCCGGTTGCGGAGCAATCCGCGGCGGTGCTCGAGAGCGCGGCGGTCAACGCGGAATACAGGCATCTCGTCGTCACGGCAGAAGCGCCGGCGACCGACGTCGTCGCGGGCCAGTTCTTCCATCTCCTCTGTCCGCCGTCGGATGGTGCCGCGCCATTCCTGCGCCGGCCGATGAGCGTTTATGCCGCCGATCGTGCGCGTGGGCGCATCGAGTTCCTCTACAAGATTACCGGCGCTGGAACACGCGGACTGGCCGAACTCGAACCGGGCGACAGGCTGAATATGCTCGGACCGCTCGGCCGCGGCTTCACGCTGGTGCCGGCTTGGCAGCACATCGCCGTCGTCGGCCGCGGCGTCGGTCTGGCAACCCTCGCGCCGCTCGCAGTGATGGCCGAGCAGGCAGGTGTGGGCGTGACCGCCATCCTGAGCGCGCGCCGTCCTGATCTGGTGATGTCGATCGAGCTGTTTCGCGCCCATGGCGCCGAGGTGATCGTCGTTACTGACTCGGATCAAAGTAGTGCCGTTGGCAATGTCGAACGGCTGTTACGCAGCCTAGTGGCGGGGCACAAGGCCGACGCGTTCTTCACCTGCGGCTCGAACCGCCTATTGCTGCTGCTCCAGCGGCTCGGCAAGGAGCTCGGCATACCCGGTCAGGTCGCGCTCGAGCAGCAGATGGCGTGTGCGCTCGGCATGTGCTTCTGCTGCGTCCGCGACTTTCATGCCGCGGCGGGCGGCGTCGAACATCGGCGCGTGTGCTGGGAAGGCCCGGTGTTCGATCTGCGGGAGCCGCTGTCTTGGTAGATTTGGCCGTTGAGATCGGCGGAATGCGGCTGGCCAATCCGGTGATGCCGGCGTCCGGCACGTTTGCCGACGGCTTGGCACGCGTCATCGATTTCAATCGTCTCGGCGCCTTCGTGACCAAGACTGTGACGCGCGAACTGCGCACCGGTAATCCGACGCCGCGCGTTGCCGAAACGGCCGGTGGCATGCTCAACTCGATCGGCATTCCATCCAAAGGCGTCGAATATTTTCTCACGCAGACGCTGCCGTTCTACCAGCGCTTCACGCCGCCGCTGATCGCCAGCATTTCGGCGCCGACGGCCGACGGCTTTGCCAGTTTGGCGGCCGAGCTCAGCGTTGCTGGCGTCGCCGCGATTGAAGCCAACATTTCGTGCCCCAACCTGGAGCAGGACGGCCGCGCCTTCGCCATGACGACACAGGCCACCGCCGGCGTCGTCGCGCGGTTGCGGACGGCGACCAAGCTGCCATTGTGGGTCAAACTGACGCCGAATACCGGCGATATCGCCGACGTTGCGCGCGCCGCCGAGGCCAATGGCGCCGACGCCGTCGTGGTCGCCAATACGATCCTCGCGATGGCGATCGACGTCGAAACCTTCCGGCCGCGGCTCGGCAGCATCACCGGCGGTCTTTCCGGTCCCGCGGTGAAGCCGGTCATTTTGCGCCAAGTCTACCAGTGCGCCCGTGCGGTCAAGATCGACATCGTCGGGTGCGGCGGCATTGCCAGCGGTAACGACGCGGTAGAATATTTATTGGCTGGCGCAAGCGCTGTTCAGGTCGGCACCGCGACATTCGTCCATCCGACGGCGCTGATC
>JBAVMB010000209.1:0-1778 GCA_049689615.1 Allostellaceae bacterium | reverse complement strand
CTTCTGCGTCGCGCGCACAGTCGAAAAGCCCGGCGGCGGTTATCACGCGCCGTCCGGGCACATGGCGGTTGTGCTGGGCTGCGACATCGCGCGCGCCGCCGAGATCGTCTATGCCGACGGCCTCGATCTGGTGCGGCCCGAAGCCGCGACCGAAATCGGCGTCGGTTGCCGGCTTTGCGAACGCGCCGATTGCCGTCAGCGCGCCTTCCCGCCGCTACAGCATCGTTTGGTCGTCGACGAAGCGGTCAAGGGACCGTCGGCCTATGCCTTCCGGCCACAGCGTTAGCGGACGGCGCGCGCGTTCGATCCAGCCTTACGTCCGGCCGCGTACGCCGCCCAGCCTTTGGCGCGTAGCGCGCAGGCATCGCAATCGCCGCAGCCATGGCCCCACTCGTGGAGCATGCCGCGGACGCCGCGATAGCAGCTGTGGGTTTCAGCACGAATGAGTTCGATCAGCGCCGATCCACCGAGGCTTTCAGCCAGGCACCAGGTTGCCGCCTTGTCGATCCACATCAGCGGCGTCTCCAGCGCGAGCCGTGCGTCCATGCCGAGATTGATCGCGGCTTGCAGCGCCTTGATGGCGTCGTCGCGGCAATCCGGATAGCCCGAGAAATCGGTCTCGCACATGCCACCGACTACGTGCTTCAGGCCGCGCTGATAAGCGACGATGGCGGCGAAGGTGAAGAACACGAGGTTGCGGCCCGGCACGAACGTCGCCGGCAGTCCATCGGACCGCTTGCCGAGCGGCAGATCGGACGTGAGCGCGCTCTCGCTGACTTGCCCCAGCACATCAAGCGGAATCACGCGGTCGGGACCGAGCCGCGCTGCCCAAGCAGAATCGAGCGCCGCCAGCTTGCGCCGGATCGGCTCGCGCAATTCCATCTCGATCGCGTGGCGCTGACCGTATTCGAAGCCGATGGTCTCGACGCGGCGAAAGCGAGCGAGCGCCCAGGCGAGGCAGGTGGTGGAATCCTGGCCGGCCGAGAACAGCACCAGTGCGGTGTCGGCATCGGGGGTAATCATGCGGTCAGCGGCGGCCAAACAGCTTTTCGATCTCGGCCAGACTCAGCGCGACATAGGTCGGCCGGCCATGGTTGCACTGGCCGGAATGCGGCGTCGCTTCCATCTGGCGTAGCAGCGCGTTCATTTCCGCCTGGCTGAGGCGACGACCGGCGCGCACGCTGCCGTGGCAGGCGATGGTGCCGCAGACATGCTCGAGCCGCTCCTTGAGCGACAGCGCACCGCCAAGTTCGACCAGCTCGTCGGCGAGATCGCGCACCATACCTTTGACGTCCGACTCGCCCAAGATCGCCGGCACTTCGCGCACCACAATGGCGCCTGGGCCGAAGGCTTCAAGCACCAAACCGAGCTCGGCGAGTTCTGCCGCGCGCACAACCACACGGGCAGCGTCGGCGGGATCGAGCTCGACGACTTCGGGAATGAGCAGTATCTGGCGCTTGACGCCGGATGCCGCGATCTCAGCCTTCATCGCTTCGTAGACCAGGCGTTCGTGCGCCGCGTGCTGATCGACGATGACCAAGCCGTCGGCGGTCTGCGCCACGATGTAGGTCTCGTGCAACTGAGCACAGGCTGCACCTAATGGATGCGCCGCAATCTCGGCAGCGGGCGCTTCGACCGCGCGCGCCGCCGGGACCGCAGCAGTTAGGGACGCCTGATACGGCGCCGGCGCCTCGGCAAGACCCGGATTGAGCGCGAGCGCCGGCGCACCACCGCCGTGCGGACTCCATTGTACCGGCTGGAAGGCAGCCAACGCCTGT
>JBAVMB010000208.1:0-5810 GCA_049689615.1 Allostellaceae bacterium | reverse complement strand
GGTGCCATGGGCATGACCGCCGTCGGCCGCGCCGCCGGCGCGGTGGTGCTCGAGGTGCGCCGGCAGTTCAAGGAGATCAAAGGTATCATGGAAGGCAAGGCGAAGCCCGACTATGGCCGTGCTGTCGACCTTCTGACCCGCGCCGCGATCAAGGAAATGATCGTGCCGTCGTTGTTGCCAGTTGGCGCACCCATCGTCCTGTTCTTCGTGATCTCGGCGATCGGCGGAAAGGGCGCTGGCTTTAGCGCGCTCGGCGCCATGTTGCTCGGCACCATCGTCACCGGAATCTTCGTGGCGATCTCGATGACCTCGGGCGGCGGCGCCTGGGACAACGCGAAAAAGTACATCGAGGAAGGCCATTACGGCGGCAAGGGTTCTGACGCGCACAAGGCGGCGGTAACCGGCGACACGATCGGCGATCCCTACAAGGATACGGCCGGCCCGGCGGTGAACCCGATGATCAAGATCACCAACATCGTGGCAATCCTCTTGCTGGCGGTGCTCGCCGCCACGCATTGATGCGGCGGGTTATTGGCCTTGCTGCGGCCGGTTCTTACTCACGAACCGGCCGAAATTGCCGAGGAATTCCTCGATCCACGAGAACTCGCGGCCGCGCGACGGCGTCGCGTTTGGATTCGGCGTGATGGCCTCGGCGTCCTGCATGCCGAGTTTCTGGACCGACTGCACGACGTTGCTCTTGTCGAACGTGATCTTGACCACATTCTGGTCAAGCGTCTGAGTCTTCAAGAACGCGACGTCCTCGGTCTTGGCGCTGACGTAGTACCAGACGTTGGGATCGAATTCGGCGACGCTTGATGGCGAGCCGAGCAGCCGCGTCACCGTCGCCTTGTCGGTCTTACCCACCTGGATTTGCGACAGTTTGTCCACCTGTGGCGCATTGCCGCGCTGATCGACGGTCGGCTGGCAGGCAAACAGCAGCATCGTGCACGCGATAACCGCGGCGGCGCGCAACCAGCGAACATTATCGGGCTTGAAAATCATGTCGATCTCGACGAAATCTTGTAGCCGGAAACGCCCGATTGATCAATGGCGGCCACCCCGGACCATGCCGCTCGCCGCACTCTTCAACCGCAAATCCCGCACCGCCGTTCAGGCGCTATACGGCGCTATCGTTGCCGCCGCCCGCGATCCGGCGTTTTACGCCAAATGGGGCGTGCCAGACACGCTCGACGGACGATTTGAGCTGATTGCGTTGCACGCGTTTATCGCGCTGCGCCGGCTCAAGCAGGCTGATGACAGCGCCGCCTTCGCGCAGGCGCTGTTCGACACGATGTTCGCCGATCTCGACCGCAATCTGCGCGAAATGGGCGTCGGCGATCTGAGCGTCGGCCGCCAGGTAAAGACCATGGCCAAGGCGTTCTACGGCCGGATTGTCGCTTATGAGCGCGGCCTTGCCGGCGCCGATAGTCTTGACGATGCGGTGCGCCGCAATCTCTACGGCACGGCGTCGCCGACCGCGGCACAGATTGCGGCCGCCGCCGCTTATATCCGCCGTCAGGCCCAAGTGCTCGATGCGACGCCCGTCGGCCAATTGCTGGCTGGCAAATTCCTATTGGCACAGGATGGCTGAGATGGACGCTCCGCTCGCAACCGAATTCGCCCGGCCCATCGAACTATCGCGCCTTAACCATGGCGAACAGCGCTTCGCGATCAACGCCAACGCGTCGGAACGGGCTGCGCTCGCAGCGCGCTTTGGGCTTGTCAGCCTCGACAAGCTCGAGGCGGCGGTGCGCCTCGACCGCATCGCCGGCGGACTCGTCCGGCTTGAGGCGGACCTTAACGCCGACGTCGTCCAGACCTGTGTCGTCACGCTCGAGCCGGTGCGGAACCGCGTCGTCGAAAGTTTCACCGTGCTTTTCGGCGAAGGCGGCGAGGCCCGCGAGGTGACGCTCGATGGCGAGGCCGAAAACATCGAGCCGATCGTCGGCGGCGTGATCGACATCGGCGAGGCCGTTGCCCAACAACTATCGCTTGCGCTCAACCCGTTTCCACACGCGCCCGGCGCCGCGTCGGTGCAGCTTGCGGTCAGTGCCGAGGCGAGCGCCGATTCCCCGTTTAACGTATTGGCGCGCCTGCGAAACAAGAACGATTCCAAAGACTAGCCAGGAGGGTTGCGGGAGCGCGGGTTTTTAGCTACTGAAACGCGCGTGCCCCCGTCCGCGGGGCGCTTTTTTTCGAGTGATCCCATGGCCGTTCCGAAGAAGAAGACCAGCAAGTCGCGCCGCAACATGCGTCGCGCCCATCACGCGCTCAAGCCGTCGAGCTACGTCGAATGCCCGAACTGCGGTGAATTGAAACGCCCGCACCATGTCTGCCTGGCGTGCGGACATTACGACGAGCGCGAAGTGATTTCGGTGAAGACGGAAACGGCGTGACGGACGCCGCCGGCGGAGACGAATTTTGACTGGCCGCATCGTCATTGCGCTCGATGCGATGGGTGGCGAACGCGCCCCCGAGATGGTCGTCAAAGGAGCCGCGATCGCTCAGCAACGGTTTCCACAAGCCGAGTTCCTATTCTACGGGGTGGACCAGCGCATTCGCGCCCATTTGGCCAAGCTGCCGAAATTGGCGCAGCACGCCATCGTCCATCACACCGACGAATTCATCACCGATGACGTAAAGCCATCGGTGGCGTTACGCGGCGGACGCCGGTCGTCGATGCGGCTGGCGATCGACGCCGTAGCGGCGGGCGAGGCCGACTGCGTCGTCTCGGCCGGCAACACCGGCGCGCTAATGGCCATGGCCAAGTTTGCGCTCAAGATGATTCCGGGCATCGACCGGCCAGCGATCGCCTCGTTCTTCCCGACCCAGCGCGGGGAAAGCGTGATGCTCGACCTTGGCGCCAATGTTACCTGCGATTCCGAAAACCTGGTTCAGTTCGCGCTAGTCGGCGACGTGTTCAGCCGCACCGTGCTCGGCATCGCTACGCCCAGCGTCGGGCTGTTGAACGTCGGCGCCGAGGATCAGAAGGGTAACGACGCGGTGCGCGGCGCGGCCTTGCGATTGCGCGGACCGGGCATGCCGATCCATTTCCATGGGTTCATCGAAGGCGACGACATTGCCGAAGGCACGGTCGACGTCGTCGTCACCGACGGCTTCACCGGCAACGTCGCGCTCAAGACTGCAGAGGGTACGGCGCGCCTGTTTGCCGAATTTCTGCATGCCGCGTTCAAAAACTCTTGGACAGCGCGTTTCGGCTATCTGTTCGCCTGGCGCTCGCTGACCAAACTGCGCAAACGCATGGATCCGAGGCGTTATAACGGCGCGGTGTTTCTCGGCATTCAGGGGATCTGCGTCAAGAGCCACGGATCGACCGATGAGCTCGGCTTTGCCAACGCCATCGGCGTCGCCGCCGACATGGCGGTGAACGGGTTCCTCGAAAAGGTGCATGACGAAATACTGCAGCTCGCAGCCGTCACCGCGCCCGATCAGACCACCGTGGCGCTGTGATGAAGTTCCGCTCGCACGTCTTGGCCTGCGGCGGGTATCTGCCGGAACGGATCGTCACCAACGACGAGCTCGCCAAGACGCTGGACACGACCGATGCCTGGATCCGGCAGCGCACCGGTATCCGCCAGCGCCATATCGCCGCCGAGGGCGAATTCACCTCGGACCTGGCAACCAAGGCAGCCGCGCGCGCTCTCGCGGCAGCCAACCTCAAGGGCAGCGACATCGATCTGCTGATCCTCGCAACCGCGACACCCGACAACACCTTTCCGGCGACCGCGACCAAAGTCCAAGCCCGTATCGGCATGAAAGGCGGCTGCGCCTTCGACGTTCAGGCGGTTTGCAGCGGCTTCATCTACGCGCTGGCGACCGCCGATAACTTCCTGCGCGTCGGCCAGGCCAAACGCGCGCTGGTCATCGGCGCCGAGACATTTTCGCGCATTCTCGATTGGACCGATCGCGGTACCTGCGTGTTGTTCGGCGACGGCGCCGGTGCGATCGTGCTCGAGGCCAAGCCGACCAATGGCCATGCCGGCACCGGCTTGCGCTCCAACATGGAGCGCGGCGTACTCTCGACCCACCTGCATTCCGACGGTTGCAACTACGGCATCCTCTATGTCGACGGCGGACCTTCGCTCAACGGCCGCACCGGGCACCTGCGCATGGAAGGCAAGGAGGTCTTCCGGCTTGCCGTCGAGCGCCTAGCCGCCGTGGTGGACGAAGCCTTGACGGCGAATGGGCTAGCGGCCGCCGACATCGATTGGCTAGTGCCGCATCAGGCCAATAAACGCATTATCGACGGCATGGGCCGCCGGCTCGGCCTGCCGGCGGAAAAGGTGGTGGTAACCATTGACCGCCACGCTAATACCTCGGCCGCATCGGTGCCTCTGGCGCTTGCGGAGGCCGCCGGCGACGGCCGTATCCAGCCCGGGCACCTCGTCCTCGTCGAGGCCATGGGCGGCGGCATTACCTGGGGTGCGGGCCTGTTGCGCTGGTAGACGATCAGTCCCGTCGTCGGACAATTGTTCGACGTTGTCCCCAGATTTCAAGATCAGCGTCCAAATTGCTGTAATTGCAAATTTTCTGTCCTGGCGTTAGGGTTTTGGAAAATCCGGGCGCAATACCCAAGGGAGGCCGGCATGGCGGGGCAAACGGTCACGCGCGCGCAACTGAGCGAGGCCGTCTATCAGGAGGTCGGACTTTCCCGTAACGAGTCGGCCCAACTGGTCGAGACGGTGCTGAACGAAATCGCCGAGGCGCTGGCGCGCGGCGATATGGTGAAGGTTTCGAGCTTCGGCAGCTTTGCCGTGCGCAAAAAAGGCCGCCGCATCGGCCGCAATCCCAAGACCGGCAAGGAAGTGCCGATCAATCCACGGCGCGTCCTGGTGTTCCGAGCGTCGCACGTGCTCAAGGACCAGATCAATAATACGCTGTCCAAGGTGAACGCTGGGACCAGCGTCGCATGAATATGCGGCTGCCCGAAATGATGCCGGCGCCGCCGGCGACAGGTCGGGGCAAGTCGGCGGACGCGTTCCGCACCATCAGCGAAGTCGCGACCGAACTCGAGGTGCCGCAGCACGTTCTGCGCTTCTGGGAGTCGAAATTCCCGCAGGTCCGGCCGTTGAAGCGTGCCGGTGGCCGACGCTATTACAGGCCCGACGACGTCGCGCTACTGCGCCGCATCCGCCAGTGCCTGTACGAGCAGGGGTACACGATCAAGGGTGTGCAGAAGCTGCTGCGCGAAGGCGCGCTCAAGACCGACGATATTCCGCGCCTGACGCTACCCACGACGGTTGCGGCGCGCGAAGGCGAGAAGGTCGACGACATGCGCCGAGAGCTGTTCGACCTCCGGCGCGAGCTCATTGCCCTACGCGAGGAATTGAAGAAACTTCGGGGCTGAGGCTAGTATCCGCCCCGAGAGTCCGGCCGGAGCGTAGCGCAGCCTGGTAGCGCATCAGCATGGGGTGCTGAGGGTCGTGAGTTCAAATCTCACCGCTCCGACCAACTCTCTCCTTCGTTGCGCAGCAAAATTTCGATCAACTCCAAGGTCCTAAACGGCGAAGCTCATGTCTTTGGCGGAGCCTTGGCGCGTCGCCCCTCGGCAGCGGCACGGCCTTTTTCGGTCAAACGGCAGATCTGCATCGTCGGATTGAGCGGATTGGCGAACCATGGCTCGGCCCAGCCCGCATCGAGGCAGGCCTGGATGGTGCGGTGATCGATCTCGCGGCCTTTGGCATCGAACAACGGCAGTTTGCCGCCTGGCTCGGTCAGGCCGCGTTGTAGCCAGGCGCGCTGGTTCGCGCTTGGGCTCGGCGGCGGCGGCTTGGCCGGTAGTGTGGGTT
>JBAVMB010000207.1:0-7019 GCA_049689615.1 Allostellaceae bacterium | reverse complement strand
GCCATAGGCAAAGCGGTAGCAACCGCTCTTTTCCAGGATCTCGCTTAAGAGCGAGAAACCCTGCGCGCCGTGCAGGCTGTAATTCATCGCGTGGTGGCCGATCTCGATCAGACCGGCCGCTTTTGAGAACGGCGTGAAGCGCGCCGCGTCGCCGGCGCGCCAGCGCGGAAACACGACCCAGCCGACCGGCGCCACCTCGTCGACGCGCGCCAAACTATTATCGGGCGCACGCATCAGCGCCACCGTGCCTTTGGCCGTGTCGGCGACGGCGTCGCTGAACACCGCTTGCGGCGCGAAGGCCTTCAGCAAATCGATCGACGCGTTTTTGAGATTGACGGGTCGCGCCAAGGGCACGACGTGGCTGTCGTCGCGACGGATCAACGCCAATTCGTCGGACAATAGGCGCCAGCCGCGATGGACAAGGCCGGCGGTGAGCGTGCTTTTGCCCGAACCGGGCGCGCCTGGAAGAACCACGACGCGACCATTCTTCTCGATCGCCGCGGCATGCACGATCAGGTACTGGTGCGCGAGACCGGCGATGGCGTAGTTGAGTCCCCATTCGACCAGCGGCAGAGCTTGATCGGCGGGCAGCGGCTTGAACGGATCCTGGCCGTCGATGAGAAAACGCGCCTGCGGCCGCAGGTACCGGCGCATGCCCTTGCCGGGCATCAGCGCGACATGGAAATCGGCGAACCCGCCGACGGCTTTGCGGAACTGCGGCGGATAGAGCCGACCGAGCGCCTCGACGACTTCGCTGAAAATGGTCGTCAGCGCCGCTGTGAATGGACCGAGCCGCAGATGCATGACTGCCTGCCGCATTACCGTCACGCCACCTGTTCGAGCAAATCGAGTTTTTGAAATAGCGCCAGGGTACGCTCCACCGTTGTCTCGGGCGTACCACTGCGGAGTTCGAGGGTTTCGGTTGCCGCTGTCGTCAGGGAACGAATGTCGGCCGGCGTCGTCGCTAGACGCACAAACAGCCACCCGGCGAAGTCGGCAAAGTGGTGCGTGTCGCCGCTGCGGCCGTTGTAAGCGACGATTTCTCCGTCCCAAGCGCGCCAGTCGACCGCGGCGGCGATCCGCCAGGTGCCGGTTGTCTCGCTCGATTGCGCGGCGTCAGTCACGGTTTACGAGTTGATGTTGAGATTCACGACACGGCCGGTTGCCGCGTCGAGCTGCGTCTGCGCCAGGGTTTTCCTCGACGGCTGGCTCGACCAGACCGCGGCAACCAGGGCGCGGATCTCGCCGACGGTTTCCGGATAGTTGGTCGGCGAGAAACAGCCGGCGTTGAGGATCGCAGCGGCGAGCTGCGCGCCAAAATTGCGCGCGTCGAGCGTCACCGTATCGTTGTTGATCTTGCAGACGATCGTCAGGCCGCCCTCGAGCGCGGCGAGCAGCGATTGATCGCCGCACGTCCACTCTGAGCCGAAAGCCTGCGAGCCGCAGGCGGACAGGAAGCTGGTCGACGGCGCGAATCCGGTGCGTGACCACAATTGCTCGGTGCCCGCGAGCTTAATCCAGCTTTCGGGCGTCAGGCCGCAGTTGGTGCCTTTGGGCAGCGGATGCGAAAGGTTGCCGGAGAGCGCGTTCGATACCGAGCATTCGCCGGTCATTGCCAGCGCCGGTTTGCTCGCAAGCGTCACGGCCACCGGGATGCCGCCGAGAATCAGTCGGCGGCTGGGCGAGCGAAGGCCGCCGTCAGACCGAAGGGATTTTTCTGCGTCGTCGCGGTCGCTCATGGGTTCGTACAGCCGCCGGGATGAGGTCCGGTTTTAGCGCGAAACCCGATAAAGGACCGTAAAGCAAGATTTGCTTTTGGTAAAAATTGGAACAATCAGCGAGGCACGGTGAAGCCGAATTAACCGTGTCGCGGAAACGTACGGGTGATTCGGTTAGAGAGCGCGCTGGTTCTTTTGCCGTGCGCGCGTCGGATCGAAGACCACGACGTTGTCGCCGAAGGATTGCGGCCGCACCGGTTGCGGCCGACACGGTACCTGCGGCGGCCGCCGGTCGTTGGCGTGCAGGGCGGTTGCGAAGGCTGAAGGGCCCGCGGCGACCGCGCTGCGATACCGGTAATCGGGATAGACCTCGTCAGCGTCGAGCATCCAGCGAATGATCGCCAGCAGACCCAACGACGCCGCGAGCATGCCGGCGATGCCGAGCCCGAACGCAGCCGGCTGGGTTCCGAGGGACAACGCGAGCCCCGCGGCTACGCCGGTCGCCAGCACGGCGAGGCTTGATACCGTCAGGGCGAAGTAAATCGGCCAGCGGTCGCGCATCGGACTCCTCGATCGGCGCGACGCACGATACTGCGCACCGTGCCGGCTCGTTAAGAATGATTAAGGTTAGCGCGCACGCTGCTGCACTGTCGAGTGTCGGCAGTCTTTACAGTTGTCGCCAGCGCCGCTGCGTCAGCCGCCGTTGCGGTTCTCGCCGACCTTGTGCAGCAGGAAGTCGCGGAACACCGCGATGCGCTTCGAGTTGCGCAGCTCTTCCGGATAGACGAAGTAGGCGGCGGCCTCGGCCGCCTTCGTCTCCGGCAAGACGCGCACCAGATTGTGGCTCTCGGCGATCATGAAGTCAGGCAGCACGCCGATGCCGAGCCCGTTCTGAATCGCCTGCGCGATGGCGTAGAGATTGTTGACGGCGAGGATCGGCCGCCGCTCGTGGCCCGCGCGCGCGCCCGCCTCGAGCACCCAGTTGACGTTGCGCACCGGGCGCGTTTCGGGCCCGTAGACGACGATGCGGTGCTTGTCGAGGTCTTCCGGATTGCGCGGCGTGCCGTGCTTTTTTAGGTAGTCCGGCGATGCGTAGGCGAGATAGCGCACGGTCAGCAGATGCCGCTGCACCAGATCGGGCTGACGCGGCGGCGACATACGGATCGCGACGTCGGCTTCGCGCATCGACAGATCGAGTTCGCTGTCGTCGAGCGCCAGGCTGACCTCGATCTCGGGATAGAGATCGACGAATTCGCGCACCCGCGGCGTCAGCCACGAGGCGCCAAAGGCGACGGTGGTGGTGACCTTGAGCGGACCTTTCGGCCGGTCCTTCGATTCCGTCAGCATCGCCTCGGTCATCGCCAGTTTGGCGAAGACTTCGCGCGCCGTGCGGTAAAGCAGGTCGCCCTGTTCGGTCAGGATCAGGCCGCGCGCATGGCGGTGGAACAACGGCACCGACAGGCTTTCCTCGAGCGCGCTGATCTGTCGGCTGACCGCCGACTGCGACAGGTTCAAAGCCTCGCCAGCGTGCGTGAAACTGCCGGCTTCGGCGACGGCATGAAAGACGCGCAGTTTGTCCCAGTCCATCGGCGTCTATTCCGCGGCCCGTAACGCGCCGGCTTCCTGTGCGGCGAGGAATTTTTCAGCTTCGAGCGCCGCCATGCAGCCCATGCCGGCGGCGGTGACGGCCTGGCGGAAGATCTTGTCCTTGACGTCGCCGGCAGCGAATACACCGGGGATGTCGGTTGCCGTCGAATCCGGCTTGGCGATCAGGTAGCCGTCGGCGTCGGTCTTGAGCTGGCCCTTGAACAGGCCGGTTACCGGATCGTGGCCGATGGCGACGAAGACGCCGTCGCAGGCAAGGGTGGAGGCGGCGCCGGTCTTGGCGTTCTTGATGCGGACATCGCTGACATGCGCCGGCTGGCCGGTGCCGACGATTTCCTCGACGACGCTGTCCCACACCACTTTGATCTTCGGATTGGCGAGCAGGCGCGCCTGGAGAATCTTTTCCGCGCGCAACTGGTCGCGGCGATGGATCAGCGTCACCTTGGTGGCGTGGTGCGTGAGGTAGAGCGCTTCCTCGACCGCGGTATTGCCGCCGCCGACGACGACAACCTCCTTGCCGCGGAAAAAGAATCCGTCGCAGGTGGCGCAGGCCGAAACGCCCGCGCCGCGCAGTAGGGTCTCGCCCGGCACCTTGAGCCAGCGCGCCTCCGCACCGGTGCAGATGGCGATGGTCTCGGCAATGTACTCGTCACCCGAATCGCCGCCGCAGTGAAAGGGCCGCTTCGACAGGTCGGCTTTGACGATGATGTCCTGGATCAGCGTGGTGCCGACATGGGCCGCCTGTTCCTGCATCTGCTCCATCAGCCACGGTCCCTGGATCGCCTTGGCGAAGCCTGGGTAGTTCTCGACATCGGTGGTGATGGTGAGCTGGCCGCCCGGCGTCAGCCCTTGCACCAGAATCGGCTTGAGGTTGGCGCGCGCAGCATAGATCGCCGCGGTGTAACCGGCCGGTCCAGCGCCGATGATCAGGAATTTGGTGTGGTGGCGTTGTGCCATGTCAGAAGCCGAACATATGGTCGAGGCTGAATGCGCCGTCGCGTCCTATCAGGCCATGATAGCCGAAAAGCCGGCAGGTCGTGTCGCGCACGACGATATAAGATGCTTGGCCCGCGCGCTCGCGAATCTTCGAGTCGAACAATTCGCGGTAGCGGAAAAACCGCGAGCCCGAGCATGGAATGGCGATGCGCTCGTGCGCGATTTCGGCGCCGTTGCTGTCGTGCAGAACCAGGTCGGTCGCGCTTTCGGCGCGCCAAGGCGTCGACGCCGGGTAGATGAGATGGCAGAGCGTATCATGCGGCGTGTCACCGAGTCGCAGAAACAGGCGGGTCGAGAGGCCAGGCGGCCGGCCGGCATAGGATTGCGGCTCGCCCTTGTAAGTGAGCACGGTGTTGAATACGTGCGCGCCGAAGCTGGTCTCGGCGGCGTGGTGGCTGGTGCGATCCTCATAGCGGAACAGGCCATGAAGCCAGCCGTCGGCGCTGCCGCCCTGGGCGAAATCGTAGACCAGCTCCATATGGCCGTAATCGTCCGGCAGCTTGGTCCCGTTGAGCAACGCGTCGATGTCGATGGCGGCCGAATCGCTGCGCGCCAGACAGCCGAAATCGTGCCGTGCCGCCTCGCGCCCGCGTCGGTCGTAGATCACGAGCGCTACTGGCAGGTTCTGTTGCGCCGTCGACATCGGTGTCGGCAGCGCGAGCGATCGCCAGGTCGCGCGCGGCAGCACGGGCGCTGGCAGCAAATAACCTTTGCCGAGCAGATTGCCGAGATCAGCAATTGTCGGATCGGCTTTGAGGTCGGAGCGCTCGACATTGACGTGGGCGATGCGTGTCCGTCCGTGTCCGCGCACCTCATAGCGCGGCCGCACGATGTACTTGCCGGCGTGGATCTCGATCTGCTGCGGCCAACGTGCCTTGGGCAGCAAGGTCGCGACGTCGAGGGAGAGGCTGGCGAAAGCCGGAATCGGTGTCGGGAGATACGCCGTCGCCGCGTTGCCCATCAGGTTGAGGCCGACGGTGCCGGGTGGAATGGTGCACGGCATCGAGTTCTGCACCCAGAGCGTCACCATCTCGCCGACGTCGGGTGCGGGCAGGCCGGCATAAAGCGCCGAAGGCCAGGAATTGGCGTCGTGGGTACACGACAGGCTGCGTTCGACGGCACCGTCGCCGTAGACGTCGAGCGCGTATTTCACCACGTCGTGGCCGGCGGCGCCGACGGCATGCAGGAAAATCTGGCCGGTGAACTCGCCGAGGCCAAAACGCCGGCGGACGTCGCGGCTGTCGATCGCGACCGAGCCGAGGCCTTTCGGCAGCGTCTCCTGCCAGCGCGCAATTTCCGCGCCGGCCGCGTCGTAAAGCAGGCACCAGACGACGATGTGTTGCGCACCGTAGCCGGACCAGTAGTTCGCGGTAACGAGGCGCGTCGACAAACCGGCGGCGTCGCGGAAGAAGACGAAATTGGTGGCGAAGTTGATCGGGTCGAGATAGCGCGCGCGGTTTGTCAGCATCGCATCCGGCAGGCGGAGCTCGTCGAGACTCGTCACCGCGGCGCCGGCGGGCAACAGATGACGAATATGCGCGATGACGCGCTCGGCATCGAAGCTCGCAACCAGAACCGCGTCCGGGCGGCAATCCTTGAGCGCGGTCACCGGCTGGGCGCGATGACCAAGCGCAGTCCGGCCGATGGCGGCCACGTCCTGTGCATAGAGTCCGGCGATCGCAAGGCCGGAGAGATCGTAGATCTGCGCCAGCGCGTCGGCGCAATTCTCAGGATCATAGATCGCGACGCGCCCGAAACGCGCCAGCCGTGTGACCAATGCACGGCCCTTTTCCGCCGCCAGCGGGTGCGTCACGGCCTTGAAAAAAGCGTTTCCGCCCCGGACGTTGCTGAAGGTCTCGATATTGAGCTGCATGAAGGTCCGCGAGCCCATGACTTAGCAAGCAGGCAGGCTGATTTCTACCCCCTTCGCCGTTACGCCGCGGGTGCGGCCCAGCGCCGCATCGGGGTGGCAAGGCCAGAGGCGCGTCGTTAGTCTCGCTGCCCATGAGGCAGGTAACCAACGCGGCGAAATCGACCGACGACGTGCGCTATTGGTTCTACGCCGTCAACGCCGTCTTTTTCGTCACCGTGCTGCGCCTCGTCTGGCTTGCCCATGGCGGCACCGATCTCTACCCCGACGAAGCGCAATACTGGTTGTGGTCGCTGCATCCGGCCTTCGGCTACTACTCCAAGCCCCCAGTGGTGGCCTGGCTCATCGCGCTCACTACGCACATCTTCAGCGACAGCGAAGGTGCGATCCGGCTCGCCGCGCCGCTCCTGCATTTTGCCACGGCGCTCGTCGTCTTCCGCATCGGCGAGCGCCTTTATGATTCGCGCATCGGTTTCTGGTCAGCGCTGCTGTACATCACGCTGCCGGGCGGATCGGCATCGGCGGCGCTGATCTCGACCGACGCGCCATTGCTGTTGTGCTGGACGGTCGCGCTCTATGCCTTCATCCGCGCGCGCGAGTCCGGCGGCGAACGTTGGTGGTGGGCGGTCGGCGCCGCCGCTGGCGTCGGACTGTTGTCGAAATACGCAATGGCTTATTGGCTGGTATCGGCATTGATCTATCTTCTGGCGTTTCGCGACGAGCGCCGACATCTAGGCCGCTTCGGTCTCGCCGTTGTTCTCGCGTTGTTGATCTATGCGCCGAACTTCATTTGGAATGCGCAGCACGGCTTCGTCTCGTATCACCACACC
>JBAVMB010000206.1:0-13956 GCA_049689615.1 Allostellaceae bacterium | reverse complement strand
TACGCCGATAGATTGCCGCATTGTGGTTCTCCGCCCGAGGTTCGATCCCACCAAGTTATCGGACGAATCTTTCGAAAAAATTAACGCTAATAAACGGCAAATATGCGGCCTTTTCCCCGGGTTTTGGCGCTGGGGAGCCCGCCACATTATATTCGCAGACGTTTGAACACCGGTTCGGGAATGGTCCGGATCACGGCCATGACCACGCGCCAAATCGGCCGAACATAAATCACATCGCGCCGCCGAAGCTCGGCCGCGAGCACGGCCTCCGCCACTCCGGCGGGTTGCGCCATGAGCAACCTAGGTGTTGTCATCCTCTTGGCCATGCGCCTCACAACATAGCCCGGCAGAACGGCGACGACGCGCACGCCCGCGCCATGCAGCCGGATGCGCAATCCTGATAGATATGCGGTGAAGCCGGCCTTGGCGGAACCGTAGATCGCGTTGCGAGCGCGGCCACGCTCGCCGGCAACCGACGAGATGCCGATGACGCCGCCGGCGCCGCGACGCCAGGATCACGTCGCGTCCGGCCTAATTCGCCGTGCCGACGATCCTGGAAAACTAGTCACCGAAATCATTGCGCGTCCAGCACATGTCGGCGACCTTGCAAACATTCATTACCGATGCCGCGCGAGGCCATTCCACAGCCGTCACTGTGCACCATTGGCCGCGCGCGATGCTGCGGGAACCAACCACAAATCGGCCACAATGACTGCGCCATGCTGAATGCCGTGGCGGTTTGACGCCGTTGGAGATCGCGGCATGGCATACGGTCGTCGGTTCTTGTCCGCGAATAATTCGGCCGCGCCGGGATGCAATCGGGCTGCCATACGCGCAATGCAGTGCCGTCACAAAAATCGGCCGACAGCCTTGGCCATTTCTCATCGTTGTCAACCTGAACGCTTTCAATTGGGAGGAGCGCCATGTTGGACGAGCATCGTGAGATCGATCAGCCAACGCACACGCCGCACCGTTGCGGCAGCCTGTTCGGCTGCGGCGACGAGCGGGGCACCGGCGTGGTC
The DNA here is from genome assembly GCA_049689615.1 of Allostellaceae bacterium. Taxonomy (GTDB): domain Bacteria; phylum Pseudomonadota; class Alphaproteobacteria; order ATCC43930; family CGMCC-115725; genus REEB95. The sequence goes on along the minus strand of JBAVMB010000206.1, from coordinate 12,934 downwards.
CGCGAAGACATCAAGGACGCGGCGGTAAAGCCAAAGTCGGCAGATCGCCTGCTGCATATGGATGAGATCGACCAGGATAGGCTGGACGGTTATTTGACTGCGCGCGGCCGCACCCGTCGCAAGCTGTTACGCGCCAGTGGCTTCTTGAGCGTGTTGGCAGCGACGCAGCCATGGTTCGCCAAGTTGGCGCAAGCGGCCGACGTGTCGGCGCCGAACGGTACCGGCAGCCAGCGGACCGATGCCGGCCGCCTGCATGTAGTCGAATCAAACAAGGAGACCGTACGGCTCGGCGTATTCGACGCCAATCTGCCGCCAATCCTGACGGTCAATTCGGGTGATACGATCAGCTTCCCGAATACTTGGTCGCATTTCCTCAACGAATTGCAACCTGGGGTGCCCGTGGACAAACTGGCGCAATTGCGCCGCGACAATCCCGGCAAGGGTCCGCACACAATTATCGGGCCGATCGCGGTAAAGGACGCCGAGCCCGGCGACGTGCTCGAAGTTCGATACCGGAAATTCGAGACCTATACCTGGGGTGCTGTCTTCAACAATCCGGGACCGCTCGGCACCGGTCTGCTACCGCAGGATTTTCCGCAAGGTCAAGTGAAGTACCTGGACCTCGATCTGCACGCCATGAAGGGAAAATTCTCGTCCGATATTACGGTCCCGCTCAAGCCGTTCCAGGGCACGCTCGGCGTCGCGCCGCCCGATGGCTATTACCCGCCGCTGACCCCGGGCGTCACCAGCTCGGTGCCGCCCGGCCCGCATGCGGGCAATTTGGACCTGAACGAGTTGACCGAAGGTTCGACCCTCTTCATTCCGGTTTGGAAGCCAGGCGCGCTCATCTTCACTGGCGATTCACACGCGGTGCAGGGCGACGGCGAAATCAACCTATCAGCGCTCGAGACGCGCATGAAGGACATGCGCATCCAGGTTATTCTGCATAAACAGAAGAATTTCGCCTGGCCGATAGCGGAGACCCACACCCACTGGATCACCGTGGGTCTCGACAAGGACTTAAACGCTGCCATGACACTGGCGGCCCGCAATGCCATCAAGTTTCTCGCGGCGCGCGCCAAGCTGACGGAGCTTGACGCCTACGCTCTCTGCAGCATCGCGGCGAGCTTCCGCGTCACCCAGGTGGTCGACATCGTGCGCGGCGTCCATGTCATGATTCCGAAGGCGCTGTTCGCTGCCGGATTACGGCGCCAGATCACGGTGGTTTAAGCGGGTTCAACGGGCGCAGCCGGCGCGGCCACCCATGGAACCGCGGGTTGGCACAGGCGTTGGTATGTACGAATTTTAGCGGCGTGCTGCTTCAGTCGGGTTGATTGGAGCGCGCGGTGCCGATATTTTGCGCTCCGCAGCGCGGCAGAGCCCGCCTAGATTTGGAGGACCGATCTCATGAACCGACCCGCCGCGACCGTAACCGGACAATTTCGCGTAAACGCCGCCATAGGCCGGCGCCTTGCCGTCGGATTGGCGATGATGGTGCTGATCGCCATACCCGGTACAAACCGTGCTGAAGCTGCCACTGGCAGTCCCGATGCATTCATGTCCACCCTCGGCGAACAGGTAATCCAGCTGATCGGCAACCAACAGGCGCCGGCCGCCGAGCGAAAGCAACAATTCACCGTCCTGATGAACCAGTCGTTCGACGTCGATGGCATCGCGCGCTTCGTCCTCGGCCGCTACTGGCGGACGGCAAGCGACAGCGAGCGCCAGCAGTTCGAACAGGTATTCGACAAATACATGATCGACGTCTATTGGGGGCACTTCAATCAATACACTGGGCAGCGCTTCGTGGTGACCAAGAAGACACCCGAAGGCACCGATACGACGCTGGTGAGCAGCCAAATCGTCCAGCCCAGCGGACAGCAGCCGGTGAACGTCGTCTGGCGCGTCGTCGATCACGGCGGCAAATTTCAGATTTCTGACGTGAGCATCGAAGGCGTCAGCGAGCTGGTTACGTACCGCCAGGAATTCGCCTCGGCGATCTCACAAAATGGCGGTAGTGTGACGGCCCTGATCAATCAGCTCCGGCAGAAAGATCAGGAAATCGGCGGATAGCCGCGGCAATTGCGCTGCACCGGTAATCGCCGACCACGATACATCGAAACGGAAGACGCGGCGCGCCAGAGCGGCGCGTCCTGCATGCGCACGGACTAGTGGCCGAGATGCGAGGCGATGAAGGCGATGCCGATCCACGGCACTGCAGCCGCCGCCACCCAGCCCAACAGCTTGAGGAAATCGAATGACCCCGCCCGCTGGCGCGAGCGATCTGCGGCAAGATCGGCGGCGATGCGGAACGACATGGGTTGACCTCGCTGGCCCGACAAAAGCACAGGCCGGGTTAATCGCCTGTTAAAACACGCCACAATGGTGTGGCACGCGACGTCATCGCGATTCAGAGCTTTTCAATCTGACGGTGGTTACCTGGACGATGAACGGCGCGGGTCCTGTCCGCGCCTCTCGAAACGGCAAACCCGGGGTAACCCGGGGACGCAAAGCCTCCGGTCCACGGTCGTTCGATCCGCGGATAGCGGGGCTCCCGAATGAGGTCAGAGGGTGGCGCCCCGTTGTTGGTTTCATCTCGGCATTACCCTCGCGTGCGTCACGCTGCTGGCGGCCTGTGCCAGCACAACGACACCACATCAGATCACCGAGCAATCATTACCGGCGGTGGAGCAGACGGTGTTTCCATCGCAGGTCATCCATTCCGCCGACCTCGCGCCATTTACCCGCTGGACCAGCGTCGAGACACGGTTTGCCGCGCAGGAGCTGCCGGGCATCTGCACCGCCGACACCGACGGTACCTGCACGCAAGCAAGATGGGCGACGCTCATTGACGATTTGAAAGCCCGGCCGCTGGCCGACCGCATCGAGCGCGTCAACCAAGTGCTCAACGCCATCCCCTACATGCCGGCGACCCAGAACTGGGGATCGCCCGCTTACTGGGAGACGCCGTTCGAATTCCTGGCACGCGGCGGCCAATGCCAGAATTACGCCATCAGCAAATATCTGGCGCTCGCCGCCTCAGGCGTACCCGATAGCGCCATGCGCGTTGCAGTCGTCCACGACCGGCAAACCAATCAGGATCATGCCATCCTGATCGTGACCGTCGACGGCCACGATCTGGTGCTCGACAATATGACCCCGATCGTCGATCCGCTCGAAAGCGTTACGCGTTATCGCGCCTATTACGCGATCAACAACAGCGGCTGGTGGGCTTATTTCGATTCGACGACGCGTTTCGCCGGCACCCAGATCGCGGCGGTTCAATAGACGGCCGCGTCTTAGCCGAGCGGCGCTTAGGGAAACCGAAACGAAATCCGTCCGTAGACCACGTAGGACGATTGGTCGGTAATGGCGTGCAGGAGCGGAAAGCCCAAGCGAATTACTTTACCCTGTGGATAACCTAGAGCACTTGTCCGTCTTCCCTTCCGGCAGCGCAGCCGGCCCAGGAGCGAGCCTTATTAAGACCTCGTGTCGAAACCCCAACCCGTCGGGGGTCCGCACCCCCGACGGATGGAGCGAGCGCGGCAAATGCCGCGCCGTGCGAACAGCTAGATCGCTTCCTTGAGATCCTTCGCCGCCCGGAACGCGACCTTCTTGCTGGCCTTGATCTGGATCGGCTCGCCGGTTTTTGGATTGCGACCCATACGTGCCGCACGATTGCGCACGCGGAGAATGCCGAGACCGCCGATGCGGATACGGACGCCTTTCTTCAGGTTGGTCCGGATCAAGTCCACGAGGCCATTGAGGACCTCTTCGGTCTGTTTCTTGGTGAGTTCGTGACGATCGGCAAGCTGTGCCGAAAGTTGCCGCAACGTCACCGTGCTCGCTTTTGATTTAGTGCTGGCCATGGATTTATCTCCAAATTTGAGTGGTTAGCTGTAGATCACGATTGTTAGTCAGATCAACGGTGCGCCGTCTTCGCCTTCAGTCGACGACCGCGGCGAATGGCCGTGAATTCGATGCGGAACCGCGACGGATCGTACTGGATGGTCACGACCGGTCCGTTGGGGAATACGGGAGCCAGAGCCTTGCCGAAAAACCCGGTCGGGGCCGATGCTGCGCGCATCGCGCCCGTGCTGCTCGGCGCCGGTGTCTTCGGCTTCAAGAGGGTTCCGGTGCGTTCGAGATGCTTCTCGAAAGCCTTCGCCTCGCTCGCTGAAATTCGTCCGGTTTGGCGCCAACGCCGGATCCACATACGTTTCGCCCCGACCTTGCGTTTGGCTTTTTCCCGCACCCTATGCTCCCGATGTAATAATTTTGGCACATCGTTCTAGAACTGCGTTTGCTGAAATACAACCCAAGATCAGACGCTTGGTTTCACGATGTCGCGGGACAGTGACGCCGCCGACGGGTGCAACGACCGATTGTCTAAAGTATTACTGATACTACGTCTAGGCGATCTGCCGGGTGGCGTCCGCCAAGGCATTGCATAGGCCGAAGTGCGCTCGACGGTACCGCAGACACCCGTGGCCTGACGCGGTATTCTGGCTCCGAGCGAGGGAACGGTCCGGGTGGGATTCGCGACGGCGCTGCGGGATTCTGCGGCTTCGGCCGACGAGCCGGCGGTTTTCGACGGGGGTGAGAAATTCTTGATGCTTGATCTCACGCCGCAGCGCGTTCACCTGTTCATGGCGGCGATCCTCGACATCTCCGGCACGGCGGAATGGGATTTTCCGCCGCTGGCGACCTGGCTCGACGGTGGTTCGTTGGCTGCCGGCCAAGCCGTCCCGAAGGCCCTGCATTGAGCCGCGCCGCGACATGGGCGGTGCGCGCGACGGCGTTGGCGGCGCTCGTGTCGCTAACGGCCGCGTGTCATACGACGCGCGTCGTCTGGGCCAAGCCGGGCGGCGATAGCGCGCAGTTGCAGACCGATTTGCAGGCCTGCGGCTACCGACCATCGTCCGTTACGCAAACCTATCAAGCGCCCGCGACCCCACCGGTCTATCAAGCGCAGACTATAACGTCCGGCTATCCGACCGGCCCCATGGCACCGACCTACGCCAATGAATCCACCAAATCTGCGACCATCGACGTCCAGGATTCGCAGCGCTCGCTGGTAAGCTGCATAATCGCGCGGGGTTGGCGCCTGACGCCGATGCCGTAGCGCGGCAAATTCCGTTCCGTTCAACCGAAAGTCAAATCGACCGGTACCATGTGATGGTCGACGCCGAGCTGTGCCGGCGCGACGCCGATGGCGAGACCGACGAGCTGAGGCAGGTGCAGGATCGGCATGCCGAGCTCTGAGCCAAGATCGCGCTCCATCTGATCCTGGAAAGTATCGAGCACGGTGTGGCACAGGGGACAGGGCGTGACGATAGCGCCGGCGCCGTTATCCTTCGCCGACTTGATATGCCGGCCGGTGAGCTTGATCGCGATCTTCTCCTCGTGCGCCGCGGTATGGAAGCCGCAGCATTCGGTCCGGCCGCTATAGTCGATTGACTCGCAACCGAGAATCGCATTGACGGCCTCGATCGCGCGCGCGTTACGCGAATCGACGAAGCCGAAATGCGCCGGCGGCCGGGTGATATGGCAACCGTAGAATGCTGCCACGCGCAGACCGGTCAGCCGACGCACGACCAGTTCGCGCAGCCGGATCTCACCGATATCCTCGAGCAGGATCCAAAGGAAGTGGCTGACGCGCGTCGTGCCGCGATAGGTCAGTCCTTGCTTGGCTAGGATGGCGTTGACCGCCGCGAGCCGCGCCGGCTCCTGGGTCAGGATCTTGTTCACATCGAGAAAGTTGAGCGTGCAGGTGTTGCACACGGTCATCAACGGCAGGCCGTTGGCCTCGGCGAGCGCCAACAGCCGAGCATTCAATGCCAGAAACAAGTCGGGGTCGATGGCGCGCAACTCGCGGCTGCCGGTGCAGCCCGCCGACGGCAACTCGATGAGATCGAGGCCGAGCTTCGAGGCAACGACATGCGTCGCCACGTTCAGTTCCTTGCAAGTGCTTTGCGCCGAACAGCCAGGATAATAGGCGAACCTCATCGCGGGCCTCCGCGCACCGCCGCGAAGACTTGGCGGATCTGTTCGATGTCCGGCAAGCGAAAGCCGAACAGCGTCTTCAACGGATCGATCTTGCCGCGCCGCCAGAGCTTGAGAACGCGCAAGGGATGCCGCAGTGCGGCCAGCCGCTGGACGCCGAGGATCAGCGCCAACGGATCGATGCGGCCGCGCGACCTAACGATGGCGAGAAAAACCCGCGCATGCCGGCTCTTGCCAGGCAGGCTTTTGAAAGCGAGCGCCTTCAACGGTTCAATTGCACCTGTGACGATCGGAATCGACACCGGACAGACCTCTTCGCACTTGTAGCAAGAGACGCAGTCGAAGACGGCGGCGCGTTCGAGCGCAATGCGGCCCCGGTCCATGCCGTCGCGCGGATCGAGCGCGACGCGCGCCAGCTGCACCAGCGGCGCCGGACCGGCGAATCTTGTCTCATCGCCGAGACCGACCACCGGACAGGCCGAAAAGCAGCACATGCAGGAAATACAGTCGAGCGCCTTGTCCGCCGCTGCCATTGCCGGATGGGTCAACGACTCGGGAAAACCACGATAGGGTTCACGCCGTTCGAGCCATGGCACCAAGTCAGCGACGCGCTGCTCATACCCCGACCGGTCGATCACGAGATCGCGTACGACCGGCGCGTTGCGCAGTGGCTCGATGGTCATCTCGGGCTCGACCGGTTCCCAGCACGCCAGCACTTCGCGCCCGTTGACGCGCACGGCGCAGGTGCCGCACATGCGATTGGCGCAGAACCAGCGATGCGCCAGGTCGCCGCCGATCTCCTCGCTGACATAGGTCAGCACTTCGAGCACGCGCATCCATTTGGTGTAAGGCACGCGATAGATCTCGAAGCGTGGCGCTGCGTCGCTCTCCGGATCGAAGCGGAAAATCCGCGCGCTGACCGAATCGCCTTCCTTCAAGCGTGCGAGCCGCGCCGCCGGGCTGTCGCCGGTATCGTCGCGCCCGAGATTGCGCGCACCGGCTGGAACCTGCAGACGTTCAGCCATTACCAGTCCACCTCAAGGCTGTCGCGGCGTACGAAATCCGGTTTGAAAAACGGTAACTCATAGGGCTCGGTGCGAAACCGCACCTCGCCGTTCGGCGTCGGCGTCAGGATGTTCTTGACCAGCCAGTTCGCGTTGTCCATCTCGGGGAAGTCGGTGCGATAGAACGGACCGCGGCTTTCCGTGCGGTTGAGAGCGCCGCGGATCGTGAGCGCCGCGACATCAAGCAGATTGACCACGTCGATGGCGTCCAGCCAAGTGTAGTTGAGCCGCGGCGTAACATTGGTGAGGCCCATCGCCGGCAGCAACTCGTCGCGCAGACGCGACACCTCGGCCAATGCGCCGTTCATCGTGACCGCGTCCTTGAAGAAGCCCATCTTCTCCTTCATCACGCTGCGCAGAGCTCGCTTGACGTGTGCCGGCGCGACGCCATTGCTAGGCAGCGACCGGCGCAGCGCCAGCAACCGCGCTTCTTCGGCAGCGGCCTTGTCCTCGGGCAGCGCCGACGATTTGAGGCGCGGCAAATCCGTCGCGACCGTCTCCGCCGCAAGCATGCCGTCATAGGTCACCGGGGCAATCAGGCCATTACTGTGTCCGCCGACGCCGCCCGCGACATAGAGGCCGGGCACGCGCGTGGCCATGGTCGCGGGATCGACGACGATGCCGCCCTGGCGGTAATGGGCCGAACAGGCGGTTTCGAGCGTGTCGCTGGCAACCGATTTGCCGACCGCCGCGAAAGCCTTGGCGTAATCGGTGTACGCGGTGACGACGTCCGGCGCGACATGACTGAAGCCGCTGTAATAGCCGCCGTCGAAGCGTGCCTTGCCGGCAAGGACCTGTTTGGCCAGCCGCTTCAATTGGAGCGTGTACGGCCCCATCGCAATTGGCGCATCGGCCTCCTGGTCGAAAAATACCTCGCCGTCGCCGTTGTAGAGCCGCGCCGAATGCGAAGAGCCGATGATCGGATTGGGATAGACCTGTGTCCGCTGCCAGCACAGCGGATAGCGAACATCGCTCGTGTGCCACCACTGGATCTCAAGGTTCATCAGCTCGGCGCCAGCGCGCCAAGCCATCGCAATACCATCGGCGGACATTTCGCGCGTCGCGGTCGAACGCGGATAGAACCGGTCGGCATAGCCGGTCGCGAGAATGACCGCGCGGCTTGCGATCGCCACGAGTTCGCCGTGCGCGAGATCAAGCGCCATGACGCCGGCGATGGCGCCATCGGCTCCGGTCAGCAGCGCCGTCGCGGCGGTTTCCTCAAGCAACGGAATTGCGGCCTGGAGTACCTGCTTGCGACGCAAATCCATGAACAGCACGCCTGATTCGCCCTGCGAATGTGCCGCCATGCAGCGCACCGGCCCATCGTTGGTGACGATCTCGCCGCGCTCGTCGCGCCGCAGGTAGAGGCCGGCACGCTCGAGTTCGGGATAATATTCGCGTTCGATCCATTCGCCGGCGGCGCGCGCGTAATGCTGATCGATCAGGAAATGATTGTGCATCCGGATCAGGAATTCGGCGGTATCGCGCGCTTGCTGCTCTGTATTACCGAGCAACCGTCCCGGTACCACGAGATTGCCGGCGAAGATCGACGCGCCGCTCTTGCCGACGAGGCCTTTGCACAAAATCAGCGGCTTGACGCCGCGGCGGCGCAACTCGAGCGCAGCGAAGGTGCCGGCCGCGCCGCCGCCAATCACAACGACTTCCGCCGACAGCCGGCGCATGCGTCTAAATCCCGAGATGGCGGTGCATGAAGTCCGGGTCGCGGCGCAGATCGGCCGGCGTACCCTCGTAGACCATGTGACCGTTGTTGAGGATGTAGCAACGCTGCGACAGCGACAAGGCCGCCTCGACGTTTTGTTCGACGATGACGATGGTACGGCCTTCGTCGGCCAGGCGCCGACAAATTCCCAGCAAATCCTGGACGATCAGGGGCGCCAAGCCCTCAAAGGGCTCGTCGAGCAGGATCAGCTGCGGTTCGCGCACCAGCGCGCGTGCGATTGCCAGCATCTGTTGCTCGCCGCCGGAGAGCTCGCGGCCGCGGTTGCGGCGCCGTTCGCCGAGGCGTGGGAACATTTCATAGACGCGCTGTGGCGGCCACGATTTCGGTTCGCTCAAGCCGGCGAGGACGATGTTCTCCTCGACGGTCAGTCCGCCAATGATACGGCGTTCTTCGGGCACGAGCTGGAGCCCCAGGCGCGCGATCTTGTATGGCGGCAGGCCGCCGATCGCCTGGCCATTGAAGCGGATGGCGCCCGATTTGGGCGCCATCACGCCCATCATCGTCTTCAGCGTCGTCGTCTTGCCTGCGCCGTTACGGCCGAGCAGCGCCACGACCTCGTGCGGCTCGATGTGCATCGACACGTCGAACAGTGCGTGCGCCTCGCCGTAATAGGTATTGATGGCATCGACCTCAAGCAGGCTCATGGGCCGCCTGACTTCCGAGATAGGCCGTGCGCACGTCGGGATTCGCCTGGATCGCGTCGGGCACATCTTCGGCGATCTTACGGCCATTGAACAAAACGGTGATGCGGTCGGCGAGGCCAAACACCACGTCCATGTCGTGCTCGACGATGACGATGGTGACGCCCGAAGCGATGCTGCGCAGCAGACGCACGGTATCCAGGCGCTCGACTGGGCTCATGCCCGCGGTCGGCTCGTCGAGCAGCAGAATCTGCGGCCGGGTCGCCAAGGCAAGGCCGATCTCAAGCCGGCGCTTCTCGCCATAGGCGAGCTCGGCGGCGGGCGCGTCGAGGCGTTCCGTGAGCTGAACCGACGCGGCGGCGGCATCGATTCCGGCGTTGACGGTGGCATCGCGATCGACCGCGCGCAGCATCGTCGGATGGAATTTGCCGTAAGCGCGCGCCAGAACGGCAATCCGCAAATTCTCGCGCACCGTCAGGCTCGGAAAGATCTGATTGATCTGGAAGCTCTTCGAGATGCCGCGCTGACAGACCAGCGTCGCGCCCAGGCCCGTGATGTTGCTGCCCTTGAACTCGATCGTCCCCGAGCTGGGCGGGATAACGTTCGCCAGCATGTTGAAGAACGTCGATTTGCCCGCGCCATTGGGGCCGATCACCGCACGGATCTCGCCTTCGCGCAGCTCGAACGAGACGTCGTCGACCGCCGTCAGGCCGCCATAACGCTTGGTGAGATTGCGGGTCGCCAGCACGATCGGCCCGGTCGGCGGCGGTCGCTGTGTCGAGCGGCGCGGTTCGGGAGCGGCGGGCGCTGACTCGACGCTGGCAGCGACAGGTGCCGATACCGGAGCCGGTCGCGCAACGAGCCGTCGCCACAACACGACTGCACCGCCGCACAGGCCGCGCCGGAAGATCGTCACCAGCAGCACAAAGATGATGCCGAGGATCATCTTCCACAGCGCGCCGATGCCGGCAATATTCTGCAGCAGCGTGTAGAGGTAAAGCCAAACTGCCGCGCCGACCAGCGGCCCGATCAGCGTTCCAGCACCGCCGATGATCGTCTGCACGACGAGCTGGCCCGAGGTGTCGAGATAGAACGCGTCGGGCGGCATGTAGCCCTGTAGCAGCCCAAGCAGGCCGCCAGCGAGTCCGGCATAGGCGGCGGCGATGACAAAAACGGTAAGCTTGTATTTCGGCACGTCGTGGCCGACCGCGGCGACGCGGGCGCCATTCTCGCGAATCGCGCGCAGGACGGCGCCGAAAGGCGAGGCAACGATGCGGCGCGCGAGCCAAAAGCCGACGACGAAGACCACAACAAGCAGCCAGTAAAGGCCACTGGGATCGTTGATATCGATGCTGAATATCCCGAACCCGAGATGCGGTTCCGGCACGCCGGCGACGCCGTTTTCGCCTCCGGTCCAACGCGCGAGCGGCGAGATGTCGAGAAAGAAGAACATCTCGCCGAAGGCGAGCGTCAGCATGGCGAAATAGATGCCGGTGCGACGTAGCGACAGATAACCGATGATGATTCCGAAAATCGACGCCGCGACGGTGCCAGCGATCAGCGCCACGACCGCGTTGTTGGTGAACGGCGCGATGAGAAAGTAGGCCGCGACGAATCCTCCGGCGCCGTAAAACGCCGCTTGCCCGAACGACAGCAATCCGGTGAAGCCGAAGAGCAGATCAAAGCCGAGCCCGAACAGGCCCCAGTCGAGGATACGGTTCGCAATGTCGTACGTTCCGCCAATATAAGGCAGGATCAAAGGCAGAATCAGCAGGATCGCGACGAGCGCGAACTCGGGCGCCCATCGCCTTGCGAGCGCGACCGGCGCGCTCATTGCCGGCCCTCGACCCCGAACAGACCCTGCGGCCGAAGGATGAGCACCAGCGCCATCACCGCGAACAGCATGACCTGGGAATAGGCGGGCTGGATCATCGCGGTGAGGCTGAGAATCTCGCCGGCGATAAGCCCACCGACGACGGCGCCCCAGAACGACCCGACGCCGCCGATGACGACAACGACGAAGGATTGCACCAGAATGTCGGCGCCCATATCCGGCGTGACGGTGACGATCGGCGCATTGATTACGCCAGCGAAACCCGCCGCCATCGCGCCCAAGCCGAACACGGTGAGAAAGGTGCGCGTGACATTGATCCCCAGGATGTTGACCATGAGCTGGTCTTCGATCCCGGCGCGCACGATCAGGCCAAGCCGGGTGCGGTAAAGAACGAAATAGAGCAGGACCAGGGACGCGCCGACGATCGCCAGCACGTCGATACGATAGGTCGGATAGAGCGTGACGTGCAGGTTGACGATACCCGCCGCCCAGGACGGCGCCGGGATATTCCGGGCGAGACCGCCAAAGATCGCACGAACGGCTTCGACGAGAATGATCGCAATACCGAAGGTGACGAGAATCTGATCTTCCGCTGGTCGCTGGTAATAGAGGCGTATGAGTCCGCGCTCGATGATGACACCGACGACCAGCAAAAAAGCTGCACCGGCCGCCATCGCGGCGACGAACGAGTTGGTATATTCATAGGCGACGAAGCCGGCATAGGCGCCGACGCCGTAGAGCGCGCCGTGGGCGAAATTGACCACGCCCAGCGTGCCGAAGATGATCGTCAGCCCCATGGCGACGAGCACCAACAGCGCACCGAGCGTGAGCCCGTTGAATACCTGCGAGAAGAAAAGCGGCCAACTAATCATGGTCGCCTTCCTCCCGCACCTTCACCAATCAAGCGGCAGGCGCGTCAGGCGCTGGCCGGCATCTTGCAGCCAAGGAAATCCGGCGGCATGACTTCCGGACCCGGCGTCAGGTTGACGATCTTGTACAAATCCTCGTCGTTGCGCATTTCCGCCTTGGTCTTGCCGACGACGACCGGGACCGCGCGCACCTGTTGGTGATCCTCCTTGCGGTACCAGACCTCGCCCAGCGGCATTTCCAGCTTGTGGCCGGCCTCGAGCTCCGCAATAACCTTGCGCGGGTCGAACGTCTTGGCCCGGGTCACGGCATCAGCCCACACCATCATCTGGGTGTAGGCGATGTGCGCCGGCCAGCGCGGCCGGTATTTGTATTTGGCGTAGAAGGCGTCGACGAAGACCTTGGCCATCGCGTTGGTTTCGGCCAAGGTCCACCAGAAATCCATCGTGCCGTAGACGCCGCCCATGATCTCGGGGCCAAGCTCTTTACCTTGGAAGGCGGAAATGTTCGGAACGATCATCTTCATCTTGTCGAGAATGCCGAACTGCTTCGCCTGCTTGCACGACGCAACCGCGTCGTTGCCGAAGGCGACGTTGACGAAGACGTCGGCGCCGCTGTTGGCGATGTTGAGCAAGTACGAACTGTAGTCGGTCGTGCCGACCGGGCAGACTTGCGAACCCAATGACTTCCAGCCGAGCTCCTTCTCCGTGAATTCGCCGGTCGAGTGCTCGACCGAATGGCCGTAGGCGTAATCGGGCACCAGGTAGACCGACTTCTTGTT
>JBAVMB010000205.1:0-1866 GCA_049689615.1 Allostellaceae bacterium | reverse complement strand
CACCGTCGGCGCCGAGCGCATGCCCGCCGACACCGTCAGCGCGACGAAGCTCATGCCGACGACGACCCAGCCGTAATGAATCTTCGTCCGCCCGGTTTGCGCCTGCGCTTCGGCCATCGCGATATCCCTCGACCGTGGCGGAGCGTAAGGGCGCGCGATTGCCCGGCGCGACACATGCTTGCGCATGCCTCGCTTGCGAAAGCGCGGGCGGGCCGGCCAGCGCGCGTTTTTCCATTCAAATCTCTTTGGAATCCGCGACGCCGCCAGCATATCCGCCGGTTCGGTAGCCGATCAGGGCATGGACCGTTGCGGTTCGGGCGTGCGCGTTACCGACGTTCGCGCAGCGGACCGGCATTGTAGCGGATCACGGTTTCCGTCTTGGCGGCAGCCTGATCCGGCGGCTCCAGCTTCTTGCAGCGCGGGCACTGAAATCGTTCCTGCCCACGCGGGTTCGATCCGACGCCGAGCATGATCTGCGGCGGAAACGTGCAGTGGCAGAGGCTATAGCCGAGCACCTGGGCAATCTGAATCTCGCCGAGCTTGATCTCGCGATCGGCCCGCTCGAGCGATTCGATGATTGTCTTCCGCGTGCTGTCCGGCAGAATGTCTTTGACGCCCTTGATAAGATCGAGCACGGACCGAACGGTGTCCATGCCGTTCTTGATGCCGGCAAGCGCGCTGATAACGGTGGCGCCATCGGTGCTCATGATGTCGCTCCTCCAAAATGTCGCGACCTAACTATTAATAGTCTATCACAATGAAGCAGCCTGGGTCCTGGCTCGATTGGCTAGCACGAACGGTCGGTCATACCATGATATGCAAACCGTCCGCAGACGCGCGCGATCCGCCAATTTTTATTGAAACCATTTCTTGCGTACCGATTGCCGTTAGCGATCATACGAGTCGGATGCTGGCTGTTTTATGACCGCCGCTTGGTGCGCTTGGTCGGAGTCGCGGCGAGCGGATCGTCCGGCCAGGGATGCTTCGGATAGCGGCAACGCATTTCGCCGCGCACGTGCGGATAGGCGACCGCTCACGGCCACACTTTACGCTGAAGAATAAAAGGGCGCGCGTAACGACAAAGCCGCGGCAATAGCCGAACCTTACTTCTTCAACGCGTCCTTCACGCCGCCTATGGCCTTCTGGATCTTGCCTTCGGCCTTGTCCACCGTGCCTTCGGTCCGCAACTTGGCATCGCCTGTCGCCTTGCCGATGGCTTGCTTTACGGCGCCTTTGGCCTCTTTCGCAGTCCCCGCGATCCGGTCCTTATTCATGGCTGCACACTCCTGCTGTGGAGATAAGTTCCGTGCATCGAAGCGGCCTTATCGGGACAGAGCGGCTGATAGCGTGAGCTAGCCGCCGACCCCTCGGAACGCGCCGATGAGCCACAGGATCAGCAGCACGACGATCACGAGGCCGAGGCCGCCGCCGAAGGCGTGCGGGTATCCGCCGCCGTAGTAATAGCCGCCGCCGCCGCCCAACAATAAGACGACGATGACGATAATCAGGATCAGACCGAGAGACATGGGTATCCTCCTGCCTTTCCGACGACCGCCTGCGAAGCATCAAGGCATCGACCCTACATCCAATCGGTTCCATGTTCATGATCTGGATCAATGTCCGGTATCGGACGTGTTTGATCTGGATCAATGCCCGGACTGGCATCTTTATCGATAGTCATCCGTTCTTATCTTGAGCCGTTTACACACCAAATTCGCTAAAGGTGGAAAATATGTCCTTGCTCCATTTGGTAATCGTGTTGGTCGTGGTCGGCGTGCTGCTCTGGCTCGTCAACAACTACATACCGATGGACGGAAAAATCAAAAGTATCCTGAACGTCGTCGTCGTCATCGGCGTCGTCTTATG
>JBAVMB010000204.1:0-3705 GCA_049689615.1 Allostellaceae bacterium | reverse complement strand
AGAAGTCATTTTTCGGTCCTGACATTCAGCGGCTCGGCAAGATCGCTGCGGCCGGGCAGTTTCCCGCCGGCAAGGGTAGCATCGTCGAAAAGCCGGTGCTGACCGATTACGTCAAGCGGCTTGCTGCTGACTATCTCGGCGGGCACCGGACGCTGTCGGTGGTTTGGGATGCTGGCAATGGCGCCGCCGGGGAGGCGTTGCAGCTGCTGGTCAAGGCGCTGCCCGGCCGTCACGTCCTGCTCAACGCGACGATCGATGGCCGCTTCCCGGTGCACCATCCGGATCCGACCGAGCCCAAGAACTTGAAGCAGCTCCAGGAGGCGGTGCTGCGGGAAAAAGCCGACCTCGGCATCGCTTTTGATGGCGACGGCGACCGCATCGGCGTCGTCGATGGACAGGCCCGCATCCTGTGGGGCGATCAATTCATGATCCTGCTCGCCGGTGAGATCATCGCCAAGCAGCCGGGCGCCACCATCATCGCCGACGTCAAGGCGAGCCAATCCTTGTTCGATGAGATCGCCCGCATCGGCGGCACGCCGGTGATGTGGAAGACGGGGCACTCTTTGATCAAGGCCAAGATGGCCGAGATTGGCGCGCCGCTCGCCGGCGAGATGAGCGGCCACATCTTCTACGCTGACGGCTATTACGGCTACGACGACGCTCTTTACGCCGCAGTGCGGCTGCTCGGCATTATCGCGCGCGGCAGCGACAGCCTGGCGATGTTGCGCGACCGCATGCCGGTGGTCGTGAACACGCCAGAACTCCGGTTTCCCTGTGCCGAGGACCGCAAGTTCAAGGTCGTCGAGGAAGTCCGTACGCGACTCATGGCCGCCAATGCCGACGTCATCAATGTCGATGGCGTGCGCGTCAAGACCGCCGACGGCTGGTGGCTGCTGCGCGCGTCGAACACGCAGGACGTGCTCGTGGCGCGCGCCGAGGGCCGGAACACGGCGGTGCTGGAACGACTCAAGGGTTCGCTCGCCGAACAGCTCAAGGCCAGCGGCATCGCGCCGCCCGCCGAATTTTACGGCCGTGAACCAGCCTAATTCTTGTCGGCTTCGGTCTGAGGCGCAGGCGTGACGGCGGTGGCCGGTGCGGCTGCTGGTTTGGGGTCAACTGCGGGCGCTGGCGGTGGAAGGTGCAGATCGAGCGCGTGCGGTGCTGGCAACACGGCGGCCACGGCCTGCACTGGCGGAATCACGGCGCACAGTTTGTGTCCGTGCAGCTTGGCGCGCAGCAGGCGACAAGCGTGCTCGGCTTCGTGTTCCGAGAAGGCGGCGATGCGGGCGCGAAATAACGCCTCCTTGTCGCCCGGTGCCGGCGGCACGACGTGCGCGGTCTTGTCCTTGATGTGGAGCTTGGTGAGTGCCAGTGCGCCGGCGCGTTCAGCGGCTTCCAGATTGCCGAAGGCGCCGACCTGGATCTGCCATTCGTGGCTGCGTCTGAGCGCACGAAGTGTCGGTGCTACCGGTTTGGGAGCAGGCGCGGGCACGGCCGCTTCTGCGCGCGGAACCGGATTCAGCACGGCCATCGGCGATGGCGCGTTTGCGGCGACGGCTCCGCCAGTCGGTTCTGCGCTATTCGCAGTCCGGATAGTGGTATTGCCAGCGGGCGTGACACCAGCGAACGCGTCATCCAACATACCGGCCATCTCCAAGTCGCGGCCGTGCGCCGAGCTGCCGCCCATAATGACGCCAATCAGCCGCCGTCCATTGCGCACCGCCGACGCCGCCAAATTGAAACCCGAAGCATGGATATAGCCGGTCTTGATCCCGTCCATGCCGGCGAAGCTCGCCATCAGATGATTGTGGGTTTCGTAGACCGCGCCGTTGTAGGTGAACTCTTCGGTGGCGAAGAAATGATATTCGGTCGGATAGTCGCGCCATAGCGCCCGCGCCAGGGTCGCAAGGTCGCGCGCCGTACTCATGTTCGGCGGATTAGGTAGGCCCGAGGCGTTGCGGAAGGTGGTGGCGCTCATGCCCAGCGCGCGCGCCGTCGCGGTCATGCGCTGCGCGAATGCGGACTCGCTGCCCGCAAGATTTTCGGCGATTGTTACCGCGGCGTCGTTCGCCGAGTGGGTGACGACCGCAAGGATCAGATCGCGCACCGAGATGTGCTGGCCCGGCCGCAAGCCAAGCTTCGACGGCGCCTGCCGCGCCGCATGCAACGACACGGTGAACTGATCGGCGAGGGAGATCTTGCCTTGCTCGAGCGCGCCGAACGTCAGGTACAGGGTCATCATCTTGGTGAGCGATGCCGGATAGTCCATCCGGTTGGCGTCGTGCTCGCTCAGCACCTTGCCGGTTTGCGCATCGATGATGATCGACGAGGTGGAGCCTGGCGGGTAAGGCAGCCGCAGCGCATGGGTTCGCGCAACAGCAGGCTGCAACATGGCAAGAAAGAGAAAAAAAGCGGCACAGGTAACGACCCACCCGAGCCGGCATCGCGCACAACGCAGTGACGCCGCGGCAATCATCCTGTCTTCACCCCACAAACAACTATTCCCCCGAAAGGTTAACGCCGCCTCAACCATCTGCTAACGTCGCAAACGGATAGAAACCAATGATCGAAAGCCTTTGAACAGATTAGGAATTCGGTGAATCTCTGTCCAGTTATTCCGGCTCTCTCACGTAAAGTTTTCGGATAAATGGCGATGTGTGCGTGAACGCCGCGCTCTCCGCCGCTGCGAATTCCCCCGCTATTTTGCGAGCGTGCTGCGAATGCAACGTGATGACGAACGGATTCCTTCGCAGTGCGAAGTGCATCTTGTATTGACACTTTGTCGTGGCAATATGAAATTGCTGCGCCGCAACATTATGGCGCTTCAATGCAACATAGCGCAAATGATTCGCCATCAGGAGGTCCCGATGAGCTCCAAATCGAAAAAACCAGCGGTGGTGCCGATGCCGCGACAACCTGAGGCTAACCGCACGCAGCGGGTTGCGCCCGCGCCCACAACGGGCCGCGGCTACTATGACCAACTCGCCTCGCTTTCGCAGGAGAATTTCAGCGCTGTGCTCAAGGCGAATGCCGCGTGGGCCGAGGGTTTCGAGGCGATTGCGACCGAGGCAGTCGGCTATACTCGGCAGACGCTCGCTTCGGCGGGCACGGCAACGAAGGAATTGCTTGCCGCCAAGACGCTCGATCGGGTCATCGAAATCCACGCCCGACTCGCCAAGACCGTGCTCGGGACCCTGGTCGAACGCAGCGCGCGTTTCCCGGAACTCGGACTGTCACTGGCCAACGGTACTTGGGCGCCGATTGGCGGTTGCTTCGAGACTACGATCACCACGCTCGCAAGGCCGATCACAACCTGAATCGACGACCGGCCTTCACCGTGAAACGGCGCGCGGAGCCGTGTCCAGGCCGCGTGCGGCAGATTTGTCATGGCGTTAACGCGAGTGGCGTAGTCTAGCGGTCCCGGCCAACGGCTCTGCGGCGGCGCACAAATGCCCCTTTTACGCCGTCGCGGCCATCCAATATCATGGACACGATGGTCAAATCGGTTGTGGAGTCGCGTTCGACTAGGCAGTGCGCGCGATGAGCGATATCGAAAAGCGCGGCGGCAACGCAGGGCCGTCGACCGGCGTCATCGTCAAGGCCAAGCCCAAGACGAAAAAGCCTTCGATGTACAAGGTCCTGATGTTGAACGATGATTACACGCCGATGGAGTTTGTCGTGCACATTCTCGAGCGGTTTTTTGCC
>JBAVMB010000203.1:0-3150 GCA_049689615.1 Allostellaceae bacterium | reverse complement strand
AGGCGGCTTCGGTCTTCGGGCCACTGTGACCGATGAGCTCGAAGAAGAAGCGTTCGAAATTGCTCGACACCTGGATATCCATGCTCGGGCTTATGGTCGGCTCGACGGTGCCGAGGCTCATCGTGCCGCGGGCGAAGAAGCGGGTCAGGATATCGTTGCGATTGGTGGCGATCGCCAGCCGCGCGATCGGCAGGCCCATGCGGCGGGCGACGTGGGCGGCGTAGACGTTGCCGAAATTGCCGGTCGGCACGGCAAAGGCAATATCGTTCCCCGGCGCACCCAGCGCCACCGCCGCCGCGACGTAATAAACGATCTGGGCCATAATCCGCGCCCAGTTGATTGAGTTGACCGCGGACAGGCCGAGCTCGTCGCGGAAGGCGACGTCGGCAAACATGGCCTTCACCAAATCCTGGCAATCGTCGAACGTTCCTTCAATGGCGACGGCGTGGACGTTGAGCGCCGGCACCGTCGTCATCTGCCGCCGCTGCACTTCGGAGATACGGCCCGCGGGATAGAGCATGAAAAGATCGATCGCCTCGCGGTCGCGGCACGCCTCAATCGCCGCCGAGCCGGTATCGCCCGAAGTGGCGCCGATGATGGTGACGTGGCGGTGGCGCTTGTGCAGCACGCGATCGAACAGCGGACCGACGAGCTGCAACGCATAGTCCTTGAAGGCGAGCGTCGGCCCGTGGAACAGCTCAAGCAGCCAGAGATTGCTATCGAGCTGCCGCAGCGGCGCCACTGCCGGATGCGTGAACGGGCGATAGGCGGCTTCGATGATGCGGCGCCACTCCGCTGCCGGGACGGCGTTGCCGAGAAACGGCTGGGTCACGCGCGCCGCAATCTCGGCATAAGACAGGCCGCGCAACGCACCGAACCAGGCGGCGCGATAGCGTGGCAGCCGTTGCGGCACATAGAGGCCACCGTCTGGCGCCAAGCCGCTCAACAGAATTTCGGTGAAGTCCCGGGTTGTCGCCGCGGCGCGGCCGTGGCGAGTGCTGATGTAGCGCATCGGTGTCCGTGAAATGCGGCGGTCGAAGCCGAGCCTATGCCGCGAGATAGCGCGCGCGCAAGTGGCCCTCGAAAATCGTCGCGTCGAGCGGCTTGCCGGTGGCGCGCGCCAGGATTTCGCGGGCGGAATAGCGGGAGCCGAGGCCGTGCACATTGGCGCGCAACCAGCCCAGCAGCGGCGCGAAATCGCCGCGCGCGATGGCATCCGGGATCGCCGGCACGGCCTGCTTGGCGGCATGGAAAAGCTGCGCCGCGGTCATGGCGCCAAGCGTATAGGTCGGGAAATAACCCCAGGCGCCGTCGTACCAGTGGATGTCCTGGAGGCAGCCGTTGCGGTCGTCGGGCGGCGTCACCGCCAACAGCCGCTCCATACCTTCCGACCAGGCATCCGGCAGATCGGCAAGATCGAGCTCGTCGGCGATCAACGCGCGCTCGAGCCGGTACCGCAGGATGACATGCGCCGGATAGGTCACCTCGTCGGCATCGACGCGAATTAGCGAGCGCGCAACACGTGTGCCGAGGCGGTAGAGATTTTCCGCCGCCCATTCGGGCCCGCTGCCGCCGAAACAATCGCGCAGGATCGGCGCCGCGAATTCGAGGAATTCGCGCGAACGGCAGACCTGCATTTCGATGAGCAGCGATTGGCTCTCGTGGACGCTCATGCCGCGCGCTTCGCCGACCGGCTGCCGCCGCCATGCCGCCGGCAGGCCGCGCTCGTAGAGCGCATGACCGGTCTCATGCAGCACGCCCATCAGCGCACGCGCGAAATCGGCTTCGTCGTAGCGCGTGGTGATGCGCACGTCATCGGCAGTGCCGCCGCAGAACGGATGCAAACTCTGATCGAGTCGGCCGTGATCGAACTCGAAGCCAAGTCGTGCCATCAATTGCTGCGCCGCCTGGCGCTGCGCCTCGACCGGAAACGGACCCGTGAGCCGCAGCGGCGGCGTGCGTACGGCCTGTGCTGCCAACGCGGCTTGGATCAATGCCGGTAGCCGTTCGGCCAGACGGTCAAAGAGACGGTCGATCTCAGCGACGCGGCCGCCGGGCTCGAATTGGTCGAGCAAGGCTTCGTACGGCGACACATCGAGCTTCGCCGCCTTGGCCGCGGCGACCTCGCGCGTCAGGTCGAGGACCCGCTGCAGCAGCGGTTGGATCGCGGCAAAATCGTTCGCCGGCCGTGCCTTGCGCCACGCCATCTCGCATTCCGAGCAGGCGCGCGAATAGGAAGCCACCAGATCGGCCGGCACCGCGGTCGCGTGCAGCCACTGCCGGCGCATTTCGGCCAGATTGGCGCGCTGCCAATCGTCGAGACCGTCGCGGCCAGCGTCATCCATCAGATCGGCAAGGCGGGGATCGGCGAGGATTTCGTGCGCGATAACCTTGAGCTCGGCAAGCTGCTCGGCACGCGCCGCCGCGCCGCCGTCGGGCATCATCGCGGCGGTGTCCCAATTCAACATCGCTACCGCCTCGTTGACGAGGCCGAGGCGCCGGAAGCGGGCCTCGAGCGAGGCATAGGCGGCGGTCATGCGCGCTCCTTCAGCCGGCGGCGGACGAAGATGGCGTAGATCTGTACCAAGCCGGCCGCCAGAGCGTACCAAGTGATGGCGTATGACAGATGATGGTTGGGCAGATCGATTGCCGTCTGTCCGCCCTTTGGCCAGCCGCCCGGATTGGGCGTCGCGTCGGCGTCGACGTAATACGGCAAGACATCGGCGTGCGGCGCGGCGGCAACAGCCATTGCCTTCACGTCGACGAAATACCATTCATTGCGCGTCGGCTGGTTGTCGGGCGTGAACCGGGACGGACGGCCGTGATCGAGGCGCAGTGGCCCGCTAACCTGCGTCGGACCGGCGATTTCGCCGGCGCGGCGGCTGGCCGGCATCGCGAGCGCGGTCGGCACGAAACCGCGATCAACCAGCAGCACCTTGCCGTCGTCCAACACAAAAGGCGTCACGAGATCGAAACCGGCGGTGCCGTCGTCGGCGATCGCCGCTACCGGCATCTCACGCTCGTTGAGGAAATGGCCGCTGGCGCGCACCGGATGGTATTCGAGCCCTTTCGCCGCAGCGAGGTTCGCGGGCGGCGCGACCGGCGGCAGATGAAATGCCGCCTGTCGCGCGGCGATCAGGCCTTCCTTCC
>JBAVMB010000202.1:0-2186 GCA_049689615.1 Allostellaceae bacterium | reverse complement strand
CTGCAGGACGCGCGTCAGCCCACCGGTCCGGCGCTCCAGATGAAAGCGCAGCGAGAGCAGGTGCATGTGCTCGAACGTACGAAAGGCAAGCCGCCGCACCGCGTTCATCGCCACCTTGGCGAAAATCGCATCACGCGACTGGGTGAGCAGCGCCATCACGACGCGCATGCCACCATAGGCGACGGTCATCATCACCGGCGTCGCCAGGGCCCAGACGAAGATGTCGTCGGGCCCGAGCGGGGCGGTGCCGTGGCCGGCGAGCGCGTCGGTGGCCCATTTGAAGGTGAACGGCACCGCGACGGTGGCGAGCTTGGCGGCGAAGATCAGGAGCGTCGCGATCCCGACGCGTATCTTCAAGTCGCGCCGGTCGGCCGGCCAGATGTAAGGCCACAGGTGCACGAGCGTCGACAGCAGCGCGTCGCCGCCGGCGACGCCGACTTCGCGCTTCATACTGTGGGCAGGCCGCTGGAAGTCGCTCATTATCCGTGTGGCATTATTGGTGTGGCGTCGTTTGTGAGCCGGACGGCCGCACGCGGCCGCAACCCCCCGTCAGATGGAATATGGTCATATAGTGTGTTTTGCGGTGTCCTGCACGCGGATGCAGCATACGGCGCAAAAAACTTGCGACGGCCGCGAATCAACGCCACATCTACCCTTCGCTGAGTATCATTCCATGGCCAAAATCAATGCATTGTGCGTCTATTGTGGGTCGAGCCCGGGCACCGATCCGGCCTTCGCGGCCGCGGCGCAAAGCTTCGGCAAAATCCTCGCCGAAAACCATATCCGTCTGATCTACGGCGGCGGCTCGGTCGGCCTAATGGGCGCGGTGGCAAATGCCGTGCTCGATCATGGCGGCCACGTGACCGGCATCATTCCCGAGTTTCTGACCAAGCGCGAGCGGCCACGACGCGTCGCGCAGGAATTGATCGTCGTGCCAGACATGCACACGCGCAAGCGCGCCATGTTCGAACATGCGGACGGCTTCGTCGCACTGCCGGGCGGCATCGGCACGCTCGAAGAAGTGGTCGAGCAGCTCACTTGGGCACAACTCGGCCGCCACAAGAAGCCGATCATGATCGCCAATATCTCGGGCTACTGGGACCCGTTGCTGACGCTGATCGAGCATATGCGCAAGGTGAAATTCGTGCCGTCGGCATTCAACGTCGACTTTCTGGTGACGGCGCGCGTCGAGGATATTTTGCCGGCGATGCGCAAGGCCGCGCACGCGGTTGCCGACGCCGGGCAAACAATGGCGGTGCCGGCGGAGCGGCTGTGAACCCGTCACCCTGAGGTGCTCGGCGCGCAGCGCCGAGCCACGGAAGGCGATGACCCCGGCGCCTGAGCAGCATCCTTCGAGGGCCGCGCTACGCGCGGCCACCTCAGGATGACGGGCTAAGTGTCCCTCAAAAACGTCACGGCCTCGATGCGGTTGCCGTCCCAGTCGCGCACGAAGGCGGCGTAATAGGTCTGCGAATATTGCGGACGCTTGCCGGGAGGCCCGTCGGACTTGGCGCCCGCTGATACCGCTGCGGCATGAAACGCGTCGACCGCCGCCGCATCCGGCGCGCGCAGGCAGATGTGCAGTCCACTGTCCTCGGGCTGCGGCGTGAGCTGCGGGCGTTCGTTGAGCCAGAACTCCGGATAGCTCTTGCCGTAGCCGATGGTCTTCGGCGCTTCGCTCAGCCGCATGATACCGAGCGGCTTGAGCAGCGCATCATAGAACCGCGCCGATGTTTTGAGTTCACGCACGGCAATTGAGATGTGGTCGATCATGAAAGCCCCCGCAAATTATCCAACACGTCATTCCTCGGAGCGCCCCGACGGCGCGAACCCGGAATCACGAGGCCGTGTCTAATTCACGCCGGTGCACCAGACTTCACCAGTTTGTAGACAATTGAATCCATCAGTGCCTGGAACGACGCATCGATGATGTTGGAGGACACGCCGATCGTGGTCCAGTGCTCGCCGGTCTCGTCGGCGCTCTCGATCAAGACGCGCGTCACGGCCTGCGTGCCGCCGTTGAGGATACGCACGCGATAATCGGTCAATTCCAGGCCAGTGATGAACTTCTGATATTTGCCGAGGTCCTTGCGCAGCGCGACGTCGAGTGCGTTGACCGGGCCATTGCCTTCGGCGA
Organism: Allostellaceae bacterium; assembly: GCA_049689615.1. Lineage (GTDB taxonomy): Bacteria > Pseudomonadota > Alphaproteobacteria > ATCC43930 > CGMCC-115725 > REEB95. Next base: position 49 of record JBAVMB010000202.1, on the reverse strand, counting down.
CCGAGATGAGGTCTTCGTCGCCGACGCGCAATTTCACTACCGCCTGGCT
>JBAVMB010000201.1:0-4727 GCA_049689615.1 Allostellaceae bacterium | reverse complement strand
ACGGCTGACGACCTAGCGCATTGATCTACTTTGCATACTCTGCGCTCGGACTCATCCGCAAGCGTTCGGACGCCAGGATGTCCGAGCGAGTCCGAGCGCCGAGCGTGTGCCGCGCCCGCTCGGAGCGTTCAAAGCCGCGTCCTGCTTGCAGTATTGAACGGCCTGGCGGTGCAGCCTGGAATCTAAAAGCAACCGCCGATCGGCGAGGCCAGCGCGCGCGCCGTCCAAAAGGCCAACGATTGGCCCGGACAGGCGCTCCGCACGAATTTCCCTTGCAGCACCGTGCCTTGTCCTACGAGGTCCGGGTAAATCCGGCCTAATCCGGGAATCTAAAACCCGTCACCGTCTAACAGAAACACCAGCAACACCCCTCACCCAGCTTTGAGTAAGGCTCGGCTGCGCTTCGCCAACTCAAAGCAACCATCTCCCCCTTCCAGGGGGAGATGGAAGGGTGAGGGAATTTCGCTCATCGCGTCGGTCATTGTCGCCTCCATCATTGCTGTCGCACCTTCGGCGGCCTTAGCGGCACAAATCTGCGGCGACGATTTGCATGTCTCGTCGCCGCAGGACGCCGCCCTGCTGACGTTCGCCCATCGCCTCGATCTTGCTGACTCCGACGCCTTCCGCGAGATCGTGATCTATGTCCACGACCATGGCGCGCTGCCGCCCTGTTATCTGACCAAGCGCGCTGCCGAGAACGACGGCTGGCGTCCGGGCGGTGACCTGTGGTCAGTCGCCGCCGGCGATGCGATTGGTGGCGACCGTTACAGCGACCGCGAGCATCGCCTGATCTTCGTCCGCGGCATGGGCGAAAGCTGGCTGATCTTCGTCAGCGTCGACCATTACCGCCATTTCGCACGCTTTACGCCGGCGGCGGCGCGTTAGGCCGCGTCTAGACCACGCCGTCCTGTCGGAGCTTGGCGATATCGGTCTCGGCATAGCCGAGTTCGCGCAGCACGTCGTCGGTGTGCTCGCCGCGGTCGGGCGTCGCGCGCCGCAGCGCCCAGGGCGTGCGCGACAAGTTCACCGCCTGACCAACCAGTTCGATCTCGCCGAGCCGCGCATGCTTGACCTTGCGTGCCACCTTGAGGTGCTTCACCTGCGGATCGGCGAACACCTCGTTCATCTTGTTGATCGGCCCTGACGGCGCGCCCGCCTTGGTCAGCAGCTCGACCCATTCGGCCGAACTCTTGCCCGCGGTCACGCCGGCGATCAGCGCGTTGAGCTTGTCGCGATTCTTACGCCGTGCGGCGGCGGTGGCGTAGTCGGGATCGGTCTTGAGCGCAGGCTTGCCGAGCGCGTCGGCCAGGCGATGCCACAGCTCTTCGCCAGCCGTGGCGATATTGATGAAGCCGTCCTGGGTCGGAAACACGCCGGTCGGAATGCTGGTCGGATGGTTGTTGCCCGCCTGGCCCGGCACTTCGCCCTTCATCAGCCAGCGCGCCGCTTGGAAATCGAGCATGGCGATCTGCGACGCCAGCAGCGAGCTTTCGACGTATTGCCCCTCGCCGCTTTCCTCGCGCTCGAGCAGCGCGATGAGCACGCCGATCGCCGTGAAGAGTCCGGCGGTGAGATCGGCAATCGGAATGCCGACGCGCATTGGGCCGCGGCCGGGCTCGCCGGTGATCCACATCAGCCCGCCCATGCCCTGCGCGATTTGATCGACGCCCGGCCGCTCGCGATAGGGACCATCCTGGCCGAAGCCCGAGATGCTGGCGTAGACGATGCGGGGATTGACCGCCTTGAGGCTGTCGTAATCAACACCAAGGCGGAATTTGACATCGGGCCGGAAATTCTCGACCACGACGTCGGCCTGTGCGACGAGCTGCTTCAGGATCGCGACGCCTTCGGCGCTTTTCAGATTCAGCGTCAGGCTGCGCTTATTGCGGTGGATGTTCTGAAAATCCGGACCGTCGCGTTCGCCGCCCAAGCCGGAATCGCCCTTGGGATCCTCGACCTTGATGACGTCGGCGCCCCAATCGGCGAGCTGACGGACGCAGGTTGGGCCGGCGCGCACGCGCGTCAGATCGACCACCTTGAAGCGGGAAAGCGGCAGCTTGCTCATCCGTTCAATCGCCGTGCTCGGTCTTGGGCACCAGGAAGCAGAGCACGTTGCCGGCGAGGACCGACGCCGCGAGGAAATAAAACACCGAAATCAGGCCGAAGCGGTCGGCGAGAAAGCCGCCGACCACCGGCGCCAATGCCGACAGCACCGCCTGCACAGTAAACAGCGCGCTGGTGATGGCCGCCAGATGCTCGGGCGGCGAACGGTCGACCTGCCAGGCCTGGATCACCGGCCGCATCGCATAGAGGAAGAAACCGAGCACCGAGATGCAGGCGACATAGGCCGCGTGGTTGGTGATGAACGTCATCAGCACCACGATCACCGACGTGCTGAACATGCCGGCCATCACGATCGGCCGGCGGCCGATGCGATCTGACAGGATGCCGGCCGCCGGCGTCGCCACCATGCCGCCGAGTTGCAACACCATCATCGCCACGCCCATCAATACCGGGCTCATGTGCAGCTCGTTCGCCAGGAACAGCGGCAGGAAGGTCAGCAGGCCGGCCTGGGTCATGGTGCGGAAGCCGGACATCAGGAAGAAGCTCCACTGCGCCCGCGACTTGAGCAGCAGGGCGAGCCCCTTCCAATAATTCTCGCCGGGCCGCCGCTTCGGCTTCGAGCGCGGATCGTCGCGGCCGCAGACCAGAATGATCAATCCGGCGCAGAGCACGCCCATCATCGCGTTGATCTGCGCCGCGTGCTGCCACGAGAAACTGAGCAGCAGCCAACCGGCGGCGAGCGGCGCCGCAGCGTCGCCGATGTGCGCACCGAGCGAATGGATCGCCATCGAGTAGCCGCGGTTGCGCGGCAAATGGAGCGACAGATACGAGATCGCCGCCGGATGCCACAGCATGTTGGATGCGCCGAGCAGCACGAGGCAGCACCACAGGGCGCCGAAACTGCCGGTCGTGCCGAGCGCGGCGAGCGACGCGCTGCCGAGCAGCAGCGCCAGCAGCTGATAACGGATGCGCTTGCCGGTGAGATCGACGACGATGCCGCTCGGCAAATTCGACAGCATCGAGCCGATGTAATAAGCGGTCGCGAGCAATCCGGCCGCGGTGTAGCTGAGACCGAGATCGCGGCTCATCGCCGGCAGCAGCAAGAAGAACGTCGCGGCCGCCCAGTGCGTGGCGCCGTGTCCGAGGCTGACCGCGCCGACCAGCGTCTGGGTGCGCAGCGAACGCAGCGAGGGAACGGTTTCAACCGTCATGGCCGGAGCGAGGATACACGTCCGCCGCCCCGCCCCCAAGCCGCGCGTCGCGCCGGCTGCATCGCGTATGGCGTTGCAACATGAGACCGCGGCGCGCGGTAATTTTTTGCGACCGCGCCCAATCTGGGCTCGACCTTTGGGGCGGAGCATGTTCTGATCGAGCCACCCTTCGGACCGGGCCGGGGGAAAACGCATCGGGCATGAACGTTCAGCACTTCATCGCCGAGCACGGCGCGTGGTCGTATCCGATCACTTTCGTATGGACGTTCTTCGAAGGCGAAACGTTCGTGCTGTTCGCGGCGTTCGCGGCGGCGGAAGGCCTGCTGGCCGCGCCGCTGCTGCTCATCGCCGCCTGGCTCGGCAGCTTCGCCGGCGATCAGTGCTATTTCTGGATCGGTCGGCGCTTCGGCCTGCGCGTCCTGGCGCGGCAGCCGAAATGGCGCGAGCGCGTCGACAATGCGCTAGCGTGGCTCAAGCGCTTCGACATCTGGTTCATCCTCAGCTTCCGCTTCATCTACGGCGTACGCAATTTCTCGTCGTTTGCGCTTGGCATCAGCGGCATCGACTGGCGCCGGTTCATGATTCTCAATTTCATGGCCGCGGGCATCTGGGCTTCGGTCTTCGTCGGCGCCGGCTATCTCTGCGGCCGCGAGCTACGGAATATGCTGGGACAGATCGCCCGCGATTTCGGCTTTGCCATGCTGGCAGGCTTCGCGGTGCTGCTGATCGGCGTGCATGTGGCGCACCGCCTGCATCGCCGCCGCCGGCGGCACACGGTTGCGCATCGTTCGTCATCGGCATAGGATTTTGGTCAAGAGAAGAGGGTGGGGACAATGTGGTTCAAGCGAGGAGTGGCGACGCTGACCGCGCTTTTGCTGTCAGCGAACGGGGCGCTCGCGGCGTCGAGCTGCTTCCAGAAGGACGCGCTCGAGGCCTGGCAGGCTGTGCGCTACATGACCGAGCTGATGGTGCTCAGTGACACCTGTCGCATGCACGTCTACGACAGCTTCATCAAACGGAATTTCGCGGCGCTCGACGCCTATCATAAGGACCTGGTCGCGCATTTCCGCGAAGCCGGCGACCGGCACCCGGAGGACACCGTCGACCGCTACGTGACGCATGCGGCGAACGAGGTTTCGGAAGCGGACGGCCAGATGTCGACGGCGGAGCTTTGCGCGCAGAAGGCGAGCTATTTTGCCAACGCCCAGGCGCTCGCCGGCGAGAAATTCCGGCAATTCGTGGCCGACCTCATGGCCAAACAGAAGAGCGACTTCCGCCCCTGCGTCGACGAACACACCGCGGCCACGCACTGACCGACGGATTTAGCGCCGTTGCCAGCGCCCGGAGTCGAGCGCGCCGGTGAGGATGCGCCGCGCCAACAGCGCCGGCGTCAGTTCTTTGAGGCCGTAAGCGAAATGCGGGGCCAAGCTAGCGGCGATCGGCGCGAGACCG
>JBAVMB010000200.1:0-2098 GCA_049689615.1 Allostellaceae bacterium | reverse complement strand
CAGCAACAGACCCAAGCCGGCCTCGACGAGAACAACCGCCGGCAGGCGGCGTTGGCCGCCAAGGCGAGCAGCTTGCGCGACCTGATTGCGCGGCTCGAGGCCGACCGCCGCGCCGCTGAGCAACGCGCCTCGGCGCACACGGGCGGCAAGACGCCGCTCGCCGTGACCGCCGCCGAACCGGTACGGCCGCCAGCCGGCGCGCCGTCCGATATTCGACCGATCGCCCAAGCCAAGGGACGCTTCGCGGTGCCGGCAGGCGGCGTGCTGGTGACGCGTTTCGGCGAAGCGGAGCCCGGCGGCATGACCAGCAAAGGCGTCACCTTCGAGACGCGGGCGGGCGCGCAGGTGGTGGCGCCGTTCGACGGCCGGGTGGTTTACGCCGGACCGTTCAAGGGCTACGGCCTAATATTGATCATCGATCATGGCGGCGGCTATTATTCGGTCCTGGCTGGGCTCGATCGTATCGAGCAAAGCACCGGACAATGGCTCGTGGCAGGCGAGCCGGTAGGGGTCATGCGGCAGGGTAGTCAAAGACCCCGTCTCTATCTCGAGCTTCGCGATAACGGCCAATCGATCAACCCGTTGCCGTGGTTGGCTATCCACGATGAAAAGGTAAATGGATGATGCGCTTTCGTCATTTAGCGGTTTCGGCCGCGATCCTCGTCTGGCTCTTGGCGCCCGCAGCCCAATCAGCTGATGCGCCCCAGACTCCCGCGCCGAAGCACGACGCCGACACCTATCGCGAGCTCGATTTGTTCGGCGAAGTGTTCGAGCGCGTCCGCGCCGACTACGTCGACAAGGTCGCCGACGAGCATCTCATCGAGGCCGCGATCAACGGCATGCTGTCGTCGCTCGATCCGCACTCGAGTTACATGAACGCCAAGGACTTCGCCGAAATGCAGGTGCAGGTCCAGGGCGAGTTCGGCGGCCTTGGCATCGAAGTCACGATGGAAGACGGCTTGGTTAAAGTAGTGTCGCCGATCGACGGCACGCCCGCGGCCAAGGCCGGCCTCAAGCCCGGTGACCTGATCGTTGCAATCGACAACCAGCCGGTTTCGGGTATGAGCCTCAATGACGCGGTCGAAAAGATGCGCGGACCGATCGGCAGCGAGATCAAGCTGGTCATTCGCCGCGGCACGCAACAGCCCTTCACCGTCGCCATTCGCCGCGCCGTCGTCAAGGTCCAGTCCGTCCGCTCGCACCTCATCGACAACGACGTCGGCTACATCCGCATCAGCAGCTTCAACGAACAGGCCGACAGCGGTGTGCACGCGGCAATCAAGTCGCTGATGGAGAAGTCGCACGACAAGCTCGCCGGCGTCGTGCTCGACCTGCGCAACAATCCCGGCGGCCTGCTCGACCAGGCGGTGGCCGTCGCCAACGACTTCATCGGCCAGGGCGAAATCGTCTCGACCCGCGGCCGGCATCCGGAAGACGCTCAGCGCTTCGATGCCAAGCCCGGCAACGACATCAGTAAGGACTTGCCGATGGTCGTGCTGATCAACGGCGGTTCGGCCTCAGCCTCGGAAATCGTCGCCGGCGCACTCAAGGACCATCACCGTGCGGTGTTGCTCGGCACGCGCAGCTTTGGCAAGGGATCGGTGCAGACGATCATCCAGCTGCCCGGTCACGGCGCGATGCGGCTGACCACCGCTCGCTATTATACGCCGTCCGGCCGCTCAATTCAGGCCACCGGCATCGAGCCGGACATCGTCGTCGAACCGGCCAAGATCGAGAAGATCGCGACCGATCCGGCACTGCATGAATCCGACCTCAAAGGCGCGCTCAAGAACACCGACCAGGGCGCGGCAAAGGGCGCGGCAAAGACCTCGACGACGACGCCGGCAGCGACGCCGGACAAGAACACGACGCCGCCGGCCGACGAAAACGGCGACGAATCAGCGACCTTTGGCAGCACCGACGACTATCAACTCGCCCGTGCCGTCGACATGCTGCGCGGCCTGGCGCTGTTCGGACCGAAGAAGACGGTGCACTGAGAGCCGCGCGCGAACCGGCATGAAGAGCGCCAAGCCGCCCGCCGGCTATCGCCGCGGCGTCGGCATCATGCTGATCGACGGCCAGCGGCGCGTCTTCGTCG
>JBAVMB010000199.1:0-2235 GCA_049689615.1 Allostellaceae bacterium | reverse complement strand
CTACTGGCGAACGACATTAATCCCCCACTCGCCACCCACCAACTACCTTCACTACCTTTAGATTCTAAGATGAACAAGGTAGGAGCACTGGATGATTGAGCCGAAGCCGCTGCTCGCCGCATTACGGCGCGAAGTTGTCGAGCCACCACCGTTGTGGCTGATGCGTCAAGCTGGGCGGTACTTGCCGGAATATCGCGCGTTGCGGGAGAAGGCTGGTGGATTTCTTGAGCTGTGTTTGACGCCGGAATTTGCTGCGGAGGCGACGCTGCAGCCGATCCGGCGTTTCGGGTTCGATGGCGCTATTCTGTTTTCAGACATTTTGATTGTCGCGAAGGCATTGGGTCGGGCCCTGGCGTTTCGGGATGGCGACGGTCCAAGCCTGCCGCCGCTAACAAACGCCAAGGAACTTGCATCCGATGTCGATGCGGCGGTACTTGCGCCGGTCTATGCAGCGCTGCACCAGATTAGGACAGCGTTACCGACGCAAACGACGCTGTTGGGCTTTGCCGGTGGGCCGTGGACGGTCGCGGCGTACATTATCGATGGCAGCGGCCGCGGCCGATTTGCCAAAGCGCTGGCATGGGCCAAGGATCGGGCCGGTGAACTCGATCAAGTGATTACACGGATTGCCGATGCGACAGCCAAGCATCTTATCGGCCAGCTCGATGCCGGCGCGGAGACCGTGCAGCTATTCGACAGCTGGGCCGGACTGTTGCCGCCAGACCAATTTCGGCGCTTCGTCATCGCGCCGACACGGCAGATCGTGAGCACAATTCGCGCGCGTTTTCCCGAACCGCCGATCATCGGCTTTCCACGCAACGCCGGCGCGCTCTATGACGCTTATTTCGCTGAAACCGGTGTTAATGCGCTATGTATCGATCAGACCGTCGCACTGGACCATGCGCGCGCGCTGCAGGGGCATGGACCGGTGCAGGGCAATCTCGATCCGGCAGCACTGGTCGCCGGCGGACCGGCGCTTGACAAAGCCGTTGCCGCCATCCTCGCAGCGCTGCGTGGCCGGCCTTTTGTCTTCAACCTCGGTCATGGCATCCTGCCGGAGACGCCGCTTGCCCATGTCGAGCGGCTCGTACAGCTGGTGCGTGGGGGGGAGCATGACGCGAACGGCGGTGGTGCTGTTCAACCTGGGCGGTCCGGATTCCCTGGCGGCGGTCAAACCGTTCCTTTTCAACCTGTTCCACGATCCGGCGATCATCGCCTTGCCCAATCCGCTGCGCTGGCTGCTGGCGCGTACCATCGCCGGCCGGCGCGCACCGCTGACGCGGCAGATTTACGCCCAGATCGGTAACGCCTCGCCGCTGCGCGCCAATACACAAGCACAGGCCGATGCGCTCGCTGCGACCCTCGGCGACGGTTATCGCGTTTTTATTGCCATGCGCTACTGGCAGCCGCGCGCCGCCGCCGCCGCCGCCGAGGTCAAAGCTTGGCAACCCGACGAGATCGTGCTGCTGCCGCTCTATCCGCAATTCTCCGGCACCACGACGGCATCGTCGTTCGCCGATTGGCATACGGCCGCGACCAAGATCGGACTCAGGGTGACGGAGCGTATCGTCTGCTGTTATCCGAGCGAGCACGGCTTCGCCGCCGCCGCCGGGCGCGGCATCGTCGCGCAACTCGCCAATGTGCCGGCCGGTGCCAAAGTGCGCGTGCTGTTATCGGCTCATGGTTTGCCGCTGCGTGCCCTCAATCGCGGCGATCCCTATCAATGGCAGGTCGAAGCCACGGCAGCGGCAGTGCGCGCCGCGGTGCGGCGGCCCGAGCTCGACATGCGCGTCTGCTATCAAAGCCGGGTGGGACCGCTGAAATGGTTGACTCCATCGACCGAGCACGAGATCCGCCAGGCCGGCGCAGAGGGATTCGGCCTGGTCGTGGCGCCAATTGCTTTCGTGTCCGAGCATTCCGAAACGCTGGTCGAGCTCGACCGCGACTATCGCAAGTTGGCGCGCGACGTCGGCGTCCCGTTCTATCACCGCGCGGCAACGGTCGGCGTCGCCGCCGAGTTCATCGAAAGTTTGGCCCGATTGGTACGTGCGGCGCCGGCGCCGGGCGCCGGTCGGCGCAATTGCCCGCAAGGCTTCGGCCAGTGTCCAGCGATGGCGGCATCATGAGTCTGCTGGCGCCGTATTATCCGTGGCTCAAGGCGATTCACATCCTGAGCGTCATCGCCTGGATGGCCGGGATGCTCTATCTGCCGCGGCTGTTCGTCTATCACGCCGG
>JBAVMB010000198.1:0-3181 GCA_049689615.1 Allostellaceae bacterium | reverse complement strand
GTCCGCGGTCGTCGTAATAGGCCGCGGTATGATCCGCCAGCCCGACCACCTTCATGCCCGTGCGGCGCTCCAAGGTCGCCGCGGCAACCGAGCCGACGTTGCCGAAGCCTTGGACGATCGCGGTCGCCTCGGCGGATTTGAGTCCCACCGTTTCGAGCGCCCGCGCCACGAGATAGGCGATGCCGCGGCCAGTCGCCTCGCGGCGCCCGACAGTTCCGCCGACGCCAACCGGCTTGCCGGTGACGATCTCGGTAACTGCATGACCCTGAAACATCGAATAGGTATCCATGAACCAGGCCATGACCTGCTCGTTGGTGCCCATGTCAGGCGCCATGATGTCGGTATGCGGCCCGACGAACGGGATCATCTCCTGCATGTAGCGGCGCGACACGGCTTCGAGCTCGCGCTTCGACAAAGCGCGCGGATCGCAGGCGACGCCGCCCTTGGCGCCACCATAAGGCAACCCGACAAGCGCGCATTTCCAACTCATCCACACGGCGAGTGCGGCCACTTCACCAAGCTCGAGTCGCGGCGCGAAGCGCGCGCCACCTTTGGTGGGGCCGAGCGTCAGATGATGCTGGACGCGATAGCCTGCGAAGATCCGGGTCCGGCCATCATCCATGTTGACCGGAACCGCGACAGTCACGGCGCGCTTCGGATAGAGCAGCCGGTCACGCTCGTTTTCGGGGATGCCGAGATGATCGGCGACGATGCGGAACTGCTGCCGCGCCATCTCGAAGACCGGGCCTGAATACACGTCCACGCACGCCTCCGTCGCGCCGCCAGGGCGGCACAGTATCCGAGTTTAATGTGACGAAGGCTAGAGCGCCGCGCCGCTCAGCGCGCACGCATCGCGGTCTGACGCAGAGGCACCGCCTGCGAGACCAGCACGTGTTGAATTGGCGTTCCATTTCCCCAGACCTTGAACGCGACCGAGACGCCGCGATCATCGAGCCACACGACGCCGCGTTTCTCGCCATCGATCAGATACTGGTGGAGGAGGCGCGCCCTGCCGTCGAACGTCACCGCCGTCCGGTTGCCGCGCGCTTGACCCGCTATCTCGACGCTGGTGCCGTTGGTGGTGGTGACGCCATGGAACGCGACGGGTCGACCTTAGCGCCAATCTTCGCTGCGCGTCGCATCCTGGCGGTAGACGACGATGCCAAGTAACCGCACCGCGACATGTAGCACGCTCTTGATGTGCGTGCGATCGCCCGATTGGTCGATGCGGTTCGTATAGGTGCCGATATCCCCGAATGTCGGGTGCTCGACTTCGTATTGGTAGGTTTGCGTGTCGGCGCACGCTGGCCGGGCGGACGCGAATAGCGCGGACGCCAGACCGAGAGCGGCAGCGGTCAGTAGCGATCGCGCTCGTGTCATGCAGTCGTACGTACGTGCGAATCATAGGGCGGCCAATCCGCCACCGCCAGCGGTTCCCCGCTTATTGCCGTGAAATTTGTCCCGTGTCCGGATCGATGATAATCCGGAATTGCTGACCGTTATCGCTCACCAGGGCCGTGAATTTAGTGCCGTCCGGGCGGAAATCGCTAAATGATGCGTAACCTTGCGCCTCGAGCACGTTGAGCGCAGCAGTCGTACGGCCGCCTTCCGGGTTGTCGAGGTCGGCAACCGGCGTCTCGCCGGTCGCGGACAGCGTCGCTTGGTTCGCTACGCCTCCGTTGGGCGCGGCGGCACCGAGCGCGTGCGGCGGTGTGCCCAGCTCTTCGCCGGTCACCGAGGCTGGTGACGACACAACAGCGGTGGGCTGCGCGGGTACGGCCGCGGAATTTGGCGTTGCGGGCGCGCCGTATGGTGACGGCGTTGCATTCGGCCAAGCCTGGGCGTGCGCCGTGCCGCCCAAGGCCGAGGAGGCCAGTAGGACGAGGGCTGCGCGTTTCATCGAAACCTCCGTGACAGGCGGTCGGGCGCCGACGCGCGCCCATTTCAATCATATGTGCCAGATGATGCGCCCGATTTTGGCGGATTGAAGGCAATTCCCCCACGCCGGTAGTCACTGGTAGCGCTCCCGGCTGATTTTCTATAGTCAGACGCGATCCATGGCCCGCAGCTCCACCCAGCCGCCGCGTCGGCACACTGGCCCGTTCGACAATTATGCGCAGTTTTGGGCGCACTATCTACGGGAGCATGGCCGCGCCAGAACGCGCCTTTGGCATTTTTTCGGTACCGGCGCTGCAATCGTCTGTGTCGCTGGCCTCATCGCGACCGGCAGTCTTTGGTTCTTAGCCGGCGCGATCGTGGCCGGATACGGCCCGGCGTGGATTGCGCACGCGATGATTGAAGGCAACCGGCCGGCCACGTTCACGCACCCCTTGTGGTCGCTGATCAGCGACCTACGCATGTTTGGCCTCTGGCTGAGCGGACGCCTGAACAGCGAATTGGCGCGCGCGGGCGTTCCGGTGCGGCGCCATCGTGGCCGCTGAGCCGATGCCAGATTCGCAAGCGGCGATTGACGGCTTCAAGCGTGCGGCGGCGGAGCGCGCTGTTGCAATGATTGCCGACGGCATGACCGTTGGGCTTGGCAGCGGCACCACTGCCGAATATGCGCTCGCGGCGCTGGCAGCGCGGATCGCCGGCGGCTTGCGGGTTGTGGGCGTTCCGACATCGGAGCGCACGGCCGATCTCGCGCGCCGGCATGGAATCCCTTTAATCCCGTTCGACGGCCGGTCGATCGACCTGGCAATCGATGGCGCCGACGAGATCGAACACGGCACGCTCAATCTCATCAAAGGCGGGGGCGGTAGTCTGGTGCGCGAAAAGCTGGTCGCGCGCGCCAGCCGGCACTTCGTCGTGATCGCCGATGACCGCAAAATGGTCGACCGGCTCGGTGTCCATGCGCCGTTGCCAGTTGCATTGCTACCGTTCGCACGGGCGCGAGCGCTCATCGGACTTGCAGCCGTCGGCGCATCAGGCGCGATTCGTCAGGTTGACGGTCGCGATTTCGTCACCGACGACGGTCTGGTGATCGCCGACTGTACATGCGGTCCAATCGCAGATCCGCTGGCGCTGGTGACGCGCATCGCAGCGGTTCCCGGCGTGATCGATTGCGGCCTGTTCGTCGGCCAGGCCAAGGAGGCGATTGTCGCCGGCGCGTCAGGTGTCCGGACGTTTACGCCGGCGCCGCGTTCGTAACGTCCAAAGCACCGCTGCCGCGAGCTTATAG
>JBAVMB010000197.1:0-6816 GCA_049689615.1 Allostellaceae bacterium | reverse complement strand
GGCGGCGCGCTGCTGTGGCGATTCTGGTTCGCGCCGCGGCCGGCCCTTTCGGTCGGCGCCGTGCTGCTCGCTCTGATCGTGGTCGCGCCCGGTTTCGGCCGGGTTGTGCCGTCACTCGACCGCATCTGGCTGTCGCGCAGCGCTGCCGCGCTGGTGGCAGACCAGCGGCCCGCAAACGGCGCACCGGTCGCCATCGTCGGTTACGACGAGCCGAGCCTCATTTTCCTGCTTGGCACGGCGACCAAGCCGCTCGACGCCATGGCCGCGGCGCAGTACTTGGCCGCGACGCACGGCGGTTTGGCTTTGGTCGAAGCGCGCGACGACGATGCTTTCCGCCATGCCGTCGCCGGCTTGGGCCGCGATGCGCGCTCGCTCGGCCAAGTCGAAGGATTCGATTACTCCAACGGCAAGCGCATGACGCTCACACTCTACGCCGCTTCCTCCGGCTGAGCGGCGATCAGTGCGCGTTTTGCAACAGCTGCGCGATGGTGCGGTTGTCGGTCGTCCAGCCGAGCGCGTCGCGTCCGGTGTAATCCTGCTTGCGCGGATCGGCGTGCGCCGCCAACAGCATGCGCACCGCATTGGTGCGGTTGGTGGAAACCGCCAGCATCAGCGGCGTGACGCCTTGATTGTTCACCGCGTCGACCGGCGCGTGCGCCTCAAGCAACAGGCTCATGACGTCAGTGCTGCCGCGCTCGGCTGCCCAGTGCAGCGCCGTATTGCCGAGCTTGTCGGTCAAGCTCGTATCGGCGTCGTGCATAAGCAGAACTCGCGCCATCATCGTGTTATTGGCAATCGCCGCATAGATCAGGCCGGTGCGGCCGAGGTCGTCGCGCTCATTCGGGCTGGCGCCGCCATTGAGCATGCCGAGAACCTGACTTGTCTTGTTCTGCGCGGCGATGGCGGCGACGTTGTCGGAATAACCCTGGAAGCCGCCGAAGGGAATTGTCGGGCCCGACATGCTTGGGTTGGTGTCGAGCAGCGGCGTCGCGCTTTGCTGCGCCGATGCCAGCGCCGGCCAGCCGACGACGAGCAGGCCGATCAGAACCCGGCGCGTATCCGATATCCGCACAGCAATTCCCCTTGTTGGCGCAGTGTGCGCCGGGCCGTACCGCCATTCAAGCCGCACACAACCGGTCGCGGACTGCGGCGTGCGGCGGCGGCGTGCTAGGTTTCCGGCCATGACCGCGCGCCGCCAGCTGCGTCTTCCCGTCTTCGCACCCGGCACGGTCTGGCTCGTCGGCGCCGGTCCGGGCGATCCAGGCCTGTTGTCGCTGTTGGCGCTGCATGCGCTGCGTCACGCCGATGACGTGGTTTATGACGCGCTGGTTGATCGCCGCATCCTGGCGCTTGCGCGCCGCGGTGCGCGGCTGCATTACGCCGGCAAGCGCGGCGGCAAGCCCTCGCCGCGTCAACCCGACATCTCGAACAAGCTCGTCGAGCTGGCGCGTTCGCGCCGCCGCGTTCTGCGGCTCAAGGGCGGCGACCCGTTCGTCTTCGGCCGCGGCGGCGAAGAGGCCCTGGCGCTCGAAGCGGCGCGCATCTGCTATCGCGTCGTGCCCGGCATCACCGCCGGCATCGGCGGCCTCGCCTACGCGGGCATCCCGCTCACGCATCGCGACGTCAATTCCGCCGTGACGTTCATCACTGGCCACGCCAGCAGCGGCGCACTGCCCGATGGTCTCGATTGGCAAGCGCTCGCCAAGGGCGCGCCTGTTCTCGTGGTCTACATGGCGCTGAAGCACCTGACGGCGATCGCCGGCCGGCTGATTGCGGCCGGCCGGCCGACTGACGAGCCGGTTGCGATCATCGCTGCAGCGACGACGCCACGCCAACGCGTCATCGAGACGACGCTGGCGGCCGCCTCCGCAGCAGCCGCGCGCGCGCGACTCAAGCCGCCGGCAGTGTTGGCGATCGGCCGCACGCTGCGTCTCAAGCCCACTCGTTGAGTGGGACGCCTGCGGCTGAACGCCCCTGGCGGCACGCGTTGGGGATCGCATAGACTCGTTCGCATGTCAGCCACCCATCGCGGTCTGCTCGTCTTTCTCGTCGTGCTGGCGGTGCTTGTTGCCGGCTTCGGATACGAGAACGGCTGGTACGGCCATGCCGCGCCTGAGGCGGCGCCGTTGGGCGGTCCGTTCTCGCTCACCGACCAGAATGGCGCGACGCGCACTGACGCTGATTTCCGCGGCAAGCTGATGCTGATCTATTTCGGCTACACCTATTGCCCAGACACGTGTCCGGCGACACTCGCCGCCATGTCGCAGGCGCTCGACCGGCTCGGCACGGCCGGCGCTGCGGTTCAGCCGATCTTCATCACCGTCGATCCGGCGCGTGACACGCCGCAACAGCTCAAACTCTATGCCGCCAATTTTAGTCCGCGGCTGACTGCGCTCACCGGCACGCCGGCGCAGCTTGATACTGTCGAGCACGAATTTCGCGTCTTCGCCAGCAAGTCGCCGGGCGGCCCGGTTGACGACTATCTGCTGGACCATTCGTCGTTCATCTATTTGATGGGCCGCGACGGTAAGCTGGTGAAGCTTATTCCGCCCGGCGAGAAGCCGGCCGACATGGCCGACGACATTCGCAAATATCTCTAGCCGGCATGCGGGCGCTCCCCGACCGCATCGCGCTGTCGAGCGGCGACCGGCCGCTCAAGATCGTGCGGCGGCAGACCGCGCGACGGTTCATCCTGCGCCTCGACGACGAGGACGACGCCGTGATCCTGACGCTGCCGCGCTATGCCTCGTTCGCCGCCGCACTGCGCTTCCTCGCGGACAATCGCGGTTGGATTGAACGGCGCCTGGACGAACTGCCACCCCGCGTCGCGTTCGCCGACGGCGTCGAAATCCCGATCCTGGGCGTGCCGCACGTCATCCGTCACCGCGCGCAAAGCCGCGGCCACGGCGCCGTTTGGCTCGAGCCGGGTGCGCTATGCGTTAGCGGCGATGTCCGCCACTTGTCACGGCGCATCATCGATTTCCTGCGCGAGCAGGCGCGACGCGAGCTCGGCGTGCGCGCCCACGCCATGGCGGCGTCGATCGGCCGCCGCGTACTGCGCATTTCGGTGCGCAACACCCGGACGCGTTGGGGCAGTTGCGCGCACGACGGCGCACTGTGCTTTTCCTGGCGGCTGATCTTCGCGCCAGCGGCGGTCGTCGATTACGTCGTCGCGCACGAGATTGCGCACTTGAAGCACATGAACCATGGCGCGCGGTTCTGGCGTGCGGTCGAGGATCTCGCACCCGGATCGGGCGCGCCGCGTCTATGGCTGCGTCGGAACCGCGCGCGGCTGTTGCGTTTCGGCTAGCCGCATCAGGTAGATCAGCAGCAGCAGCGACGGCACGCAGGCGGCCGTCGCCAGCAGGAAGAACGGCTGCCAGCCAAGACGGTCGGCGAGGAAGCCGCCCGCGGCCGCCAGCACGGTGCGGCCGGTTGCCGCCAGCGCCGACAGCAGCGCGTATTGCGTGGCGGTGAAGGCCGGATGGCAGAGGCGCGACAGATAAGCGACGAAGGCTGCCGACGCCATGCCGCCGGTGATGTTCTCGGTGGCGATCGTGAGCGCGAGCATCGTCGGATCGGGCCCGGCCCAAAGCTGGACGATGTACATCAGGTTCGACAGCGCCTGGAACGCGCCGCAGATCAGCAACGCCGGCATCGGGCCGAACCGATAGACCGCCGCGCCGCCCAGAAACACGCCGGCGATACTGGCGGCAGTGCCGAAGATTTTCGCGACGTTGGCGATGTCGACCAGGCTGAAGCCGAGCGCGACATAGAACGGACTCGACATGATGCCGGCGAGCGCGTCGCCGAACTTGTAGAGCACGACAAAGATCAGAATGAGCAGCCACGCGCGCCGGCTGGCGAATTCGGCGAACGGCGCAACCACGGCCTGCGTGAGCCAGGATCCGCGCACCGGCGGCGCGACCAGGCGCGGCTCGCGCGTCATCAACACGGTGATGACGCCAACCAGCATCAATGCGGCCATGCCGACGTAGGACCAGAACCAGCCGAAATAGGCCGCGAGGTAGAGCGCGCCGGCGCCTGAGGCAATCATGCCGAAGCGGTAACCGACCTGGGTCACGGCGGCGCCGGCGCCTTGCTCACGCTCTTCGAGGAGCTCGACGCGGTAGGCATCGATGACGATGTCCTGGCTTGCCGACAGGAAGGCGACAATCGCGGCGATGAGCGCGACCGGCCATGGATCGGCCGCCGGATTGCGGTCGGCCATCACCAGCAGCGCCACCGCCAACGCCACTTGTATCGTCACCGCCCAGCCGCGCCGCCGACCGAGCCGTCCGACCAGCGGCAAGCGCACGCGGTCCATCGCCGGTGCCCACAGGAACTTGAGGTTGTAGGCGAGGCCGACCTCGGCAAAGAGGCCTATTGCCGTGAGCGATATACCCGCCGTCTTCAGCCAGATCGCCAGGGTCGAAGCGGTCAGCGCCAGCGGCAGGCCGCTTGAGAAGCCCATGAGCAGGATCGCCAGCATGCGGCGATCGCCATAGACCCGAAGGGAGGCGAGCCAGGACCGCATGCGCGACGATTCCGGCCCGTGCGCGTCAGGGCTTCTTTTTGTCGACGTCGGCCGCGACTTGCATGCGCACGATCTTGTCGGGATTCTCCACCATGCCGCTCTGCGGATCGCCCTTCTTGATCGCGTCGATATATTCCATGCCCGATACGACCTGGCCGAAGAGCGTGTACTTGCCATCGAGATACGGCGCCGGCGCGAAGCAGATGAAGAATTGGCTGTCGGCGCTATCGGGACTCGCCGAACGCGCCATGCCGACGCTGCCGCGGACGAAATGCGTTTGACTGAACTCGGCCTTGATATTCTGGCCAGAGCCGCCCATGCCGGTGCCGGTGGGATCGCCGGTCTGCGCCATGAAGCCCGCAATCACGCGATGGAAGACGATGCCGTCGTAGAAGCCCTTGCGCGTGAGCTCCTTGATGCGTGCCACGGTCTTGGGCGCGAGATCGGCCCGCAATTCGATAACGACGCGGCCCTTCGGCACGTCGAGATAGATCGTGTTCTCGAGATCGGCAGCGCTCACGGAACCTCCGCTGGTCAGGATGAAGGCGGTGGCGAGCGCGGCCAGGATAAAGGACTTCATTGTGTCGCGTTCCGCCGGTTGAAGACGGGTGCGACCTTAGCTCAGCCGTTTGCGCTTGGGAACCGTCAGCACCAGACGAAGGCGCTCATGATGCGGTCGACAGTCGCGCCGTCGTCAGCCAGCGGCAGCGCCAGCACCTCGCAGTGCAGACAGACATTGTCGGTCATCACGCGGTTACGGAATTCGAGCACCGGACTGCGCCGCTCGACAACGGCTACGTAATGATCGCGCACCAATTTGCGATAATGCGGGTCGGTGATCGCGTCGAGCTCCTTGCCGGTGAGATCGAAGCCGACGCGCGCCGCGACGTTGCTGGCGTGAAGGCGGATTCGGAACCGCACCGGATCGCGCAGCACGTCGACCATGGTGAGATTGCCGAGCACGTATTTGAGGTCGATCGGATCGAAATCGGCACGTGCCGGCATTAACCGGCCGCGGCGGCGGCGCTCCCAATCGTTATGCAGTTGCACCAGCGCCGGCGATCTAGGCGCCAGCGCTTGTTCTTCTTGTTGCATACCAGAGTATTATGACAGCAGCCTTAACCATGTCTTAAGGCCGTGCCGGCCAACGCTCAGCCGGCTTCCACGTCGGCCTTGCGGCCTTCACGCTTGCGCTCGTGCGGATCGAGGAACCGCTTCCGGAGGCGAATCGATTTGGGCGTGACCTCGACCAACTCGTCGTCGGCGATATAGGCAATCGCTTGCTCAAGGCCCATCAGGATCGGCGGCGTCAGTCGCACCGCCTCGTCCTTGGCGGTGGTGCGGATGTTGGTGAGCTGCTTGCCCTTCAGCGGATTGACGTCGAGATCGGTGCCGCGGGTATGGGCGCCGATGATCATGCCGGGATAGACCGCGTCACCCGGGGTGATGAACATTGGTCCACGTTCCTCGAGATTCCACAGCGCGTACGCGACCGCAGGGCCGGCCGCGTTCGAGATCATGACGCCGTTGCGACGCCCTTCGATCGGACCCTTCCACGGTTCGTAAGCGGCGAAGATACGGCTCAAAATACCGGTCCCGCGCGTATCGGTGAGAAATTCGCCCTGGTAGCCGATCAAGCCGCGGGTCGGCACGCGGAAGCCCAGGCGCAGCTTGCCGCCGCCCGAAGGCCGCATGTCCTGCATCTCGCCTTTCCGCTGACTCACCTTCTCGACGACGATGCCGGCGAAGTCCTCGTCGACGTCGACTTGGACCTCCTCGACCGGCTCGAGTCGCTGACCGTTCTCGGTCTTGATCAGCACCTTGGGCCGCGAGATCGAGAGTTCGAATCCCTCGCGCCGCATGGTTTCGATGAGAACGCCCAGCTGCAATTCGCCGCGGCCCGACACTTCGACCGAGTCCTTGTCGTCGCTTTCCTTGATGCGGATCGCGACGTTGCCCTGGGCCTCGCGCCGCAATCTTTCCAGAATGAGTCGAGACGTCAGCTTGCTGCCCTCGTGACCGGCCAGAGGGCTGTCGTTGACCGAAAAGGTCATGGACAAAGTCGGCGGATCGACCGGCATCGCCGGCAGCGCGGTTTCGACTTCAGGTGCACAGATCGTGTCGGCGACCGAAGCATGCTCGAGACCGGCGATGGCGATGATGTCGCCCGCGTCAGCGGCATCCATCGGTTTGCGTTCGAGGCCGCGAAACGCCAACAGCTTGGTCAAACGGCCTTCCTCGAGCACGCGCCCGTCGCCGCTCAACGCCTTCAGCGGCAT
>JBAVMB010000196.1:0-2055 GCA_049689615.1 Allostellaceae bacterium | reverse complement strand
GGTATGCTCGATCGCCGGCGTCGCGCCATCAAACAGCGGCGCCAGGCCGCCGGTCGCCACCGTCGTCATTTTCTTGCCGAACTCCTTTCGGATGCGCTCCACCAATCCTTCGATCAGCGCGACATAGCCCCAATAAATGCCCGACTGCATGCAGGCGACGGTGCTGGTGCCGATCACCTTCTCGCTGCGGCGGATCGGCACCATCGGCAGCTTGGCCGCCGCCTGGTGCAGTGCCTGGAGCGACAGGTTCACGCCGGGCGCGATCACGCCGCCGCGGTAATTGCCGTCGCCATCGACGACGTCAAAGGTCGTCGCGGTGCCGAAATCGACGACGATCAGCGGGCCGCCGTAACGATCATGCGCCGCCACGGTGTTGACCAGCCGATCGGCGCCGACTTCTTCCGCGCGATCGACCAACGCCTTGGTGCCGAGGTCGACGCCCGGCTCACCGACAACCAAGGGCTCGGTCCGGCAATAGTGCCGGCACAGCAGGCGCAGGTTGAAATTCGCCTCGGGCACGACGCTGGCGATGATGGCGCGGTCAAGCCGTGCGCGCGACAGCTTCTCCAACGCCAGCAGATGGTCGAGCCAGACCACATATTCGTCCGAAGTGCGGTGCGGATTGGTGGCGATGCGCCACGTGCCCTTGAGCTTGGCGCCGTCCCACGCAGCGAAGACCGTGTTGGTGTTGTTGGCGTTGATGGCGAGCAGCATGCGATCTCCTAGCCTTCCACCACCGCCGGAAACACGTCGCCGGCGGCGATGCGGCGCCGGCCGCCCGGAATATCAAGCAGCAGCAGGCCGTCGTCGTCGAGCCCGGCGAAACGGCCTTCGATCGTCTCGCCCGGCAGGCGCGCGCGCAGCGCCTGTCCGAGGCCGGCGGCACGCTTAAGCCAAGCCAGCCGTAACCCGGCGAAACCATCGCCGCGCCACCGCTCATACCAAAGCGCGAGCGCCGGTGCGAGCGCGGCGAGAAACGCCTCCGGCGCGACTGCCAGCCCCGTCGCCGCCTTGAGCGAGGTGGCCGGGAATTCGGTATCGCTGGGATGTGCGGCCAGGTTTACGCCGATGCCGACCACCACGAATCCGAGCCGCCCCACCGCGTCACCTTCGCTTTCGAGCAGGATGCCGGCGACCTTGCGCCCGCCCAACAACACGTCATTGGGCCACTTGAGCGTGACTTCCGCCCGCGCGAAATGCCGGATGGCATCCGCGATCGCCAGCGCAGCGGCAAATCCGAGCTGCGACGCGCGCGAAACATGCACGTCGGGCCGCAGCACCAGCGACGCATGGAGATTGTCCGGCGCCGATATCCAGTTCCGGCCCTGCCGGCCGCGGCCCGCGGTCTGCACGCGCGCAGTGACCAGCGTGCCTTCGGGCGCACCATCGCGCGCCAGGCGTCTGGCTTCGTCATTGGTACTGGCAAGCGTGTCGAACGCGGCGAGCCGAAAGAACGGCGGCAGCGGGTCAGTCATCCCGGGAAGAGCGTGGCGGCGACGGCATCGGCGCCGTTGACCACCGGTCCCGGCCAGACGATGAAGAACAGGATGATCACCGCGCAGACCGACACCACCACCGCAACTTCGCCGCCGAACGGCCGGTCGAAGGTGCCGCGCGGCTCGTCAAAATACATCACCTTGACGATGCGCAGATAATAGTAGGCGCCCACCACGCTGGTGAGCACGCCGAGGACCGCCAGAACCGGTAGGCCGGCGTTGATCGCCGCCATGAAGACGTAGAGCTTGGCAAAGAAGCCGGCGAGCGGCGGAATGCCCGCGAGCGAGAACATGAAGATGGCGAGCGCCAGCGCCAGGGCTGGATGGGTGCGCGACAGGCCGGCGAGGTCGTCGATGCCTTCGACCATCTTGCCGTCGCGCCGCATGCACAGAATCACCGCGAAGGTGCCAGCGTTCATAAACAGATAGATCGCCAGATAGACCAGCACGCCACGCACCCCTGCAGCGCTCCCTGCCGCGAGCCCGATGAGGGCGTAGCCAACGTGCCCGATCGAGGAATAGGCCATCAGCCGCTTGATGTTGGTTTGCGCGATGGCGG
>JBAVMB010000195.1:0-1989 GCA_049689615.1 Allostellaceae bacterium | reverse complement strand
GCCATCGCCAGCGTCGCCGAGACCTGGGACGATGAACCGCCGCCGTCCGGACCCGCAGCCGAACACCGTCTGGTCATCGGCAATCTGGAAGACACCGCCGGCAAGGGCGGCGCGCGTGGACTGGGCGGCGCGCGTGGACTGGACGGCGAGCTCGACGAAGTCCGCCTCTATTCGCGGGCGCTGCGAGCGGAAGAGGTCGCCCAGCTTCATCAAAACTTTTTGTCTATGGGCGGCCGCGGGGTGCGCGGCACGCCCCAAGACAGATCGATAAGGGAGCACTAGCAGCCTGTCGGATTGACGGCGGGTTTGATCATGATACAGTGGATGTGGTTGGGGAGACCACCGGATATAGCGATGACGACCTATATGCCGTTTGATCGCGAGCAGCCGTTTCTGCTGCCGCCGGATGTGAAGGATTGGCTGCCGGCGAACGATATCGCGCATTTTATCGTGGCGGCGGTGGAGCGGGTGCGGCTGGCGGCGTTTCACACCAACGCCCGGCCCAGCGGTAAGCCGCAATACCATCCGCGGCTGATGCTGGCGCTGCTCGTCTACAGCCATGCCAACGGCGTCTTCTCCTCGCGGCGGATCGAGCGGGCGACGTACCGGGACGCCGGCACCCGTTTTATCGCCGCCAACACGCACCCCGACCACGACACGATCGCCAGCTTTCGGCGGACCAACAAGCCGGCGTTTGAAGCGGCGTTTTTGCAGGTTCTGCTGCTGGCGCGCGAGATGGGGCTGCTGCGGCTGGGCACGGTGTCGATCGACGGGACCAAGATCGATGCCAATGCCTCGAAGATCCGCTCGCTGCGGTACGATCGGGCGCGGGCGCTGCGGGCGAAGCTCGCGGCCGACATCGCCGCGTTGACCGCCAAGGCCGAGGCGGCCGATGCCGAGGACATCGACCCGCAGGCGCTGCCGGCGGAGATCGCCCGGCGCGAGGCGCTCAAGGCGAAGCTCGACGCTGCCTGCGCGCGGTTGGAAGCGGAAGCCAAGGCCGAGGCCGAACGCCCGCAATATGAAGCCAGGAAGGCAGCCTGGGAGGCCAAGACCGGGCGCGGCGGCCAGCCGCCCAAGCCGCCCGACGCAACGCCGCGGCCCGATCGACAGACCAACCCCGGCCTGCGCCGGGGCAGGCTCTGGCCGACCCCGATTCACAGCTGATGCGCAAGTCCAAAGCGCATGAATACCGCCAAGCCTACAACGCTCAGGCGGTGGTCTGCGCCGAGGGGACGCAGCTCATCCTGGCGACCAACATGGCCACCACCCCGAGCGACCAGCCGACCTTCGCGGCCACGGTCCTGGCGATGCGCGAGACGGTCGGCCTGCCGCAGACAGTGTTGGCCGATGCCGGCTATGCCGGCGGCCCGGCCGTCGCCGAACTCCAAGCCTGCGGCATCGAGCCCTTGGTGGCGATCGCCCGCACCCAGCCGCACCGGCCTTACGACTTCCGCCCGCCGCCCGAACCCAAGCCCGAGCGCCGCATCACCGAACCGTGGCGCCTGGCGATGAAGGCCAGGCTGGAGAGCGAAGATGGCAAAGCCCGCTACAAAAAACGCAAACAGACTGTCGAGCCGGTCTTCGGCATCATCAAGAGCGCGATCGGGTTCACCCGCTTCCACCTGCGCGGCCGGCAAAAAGTCGCCACCGAGTGGCTGTTGATCGCCCTCGCCTACAACTGCCGCAGACTGCATAACCTGCGGCCGGCCTAAACTGGGCTGCGCCTGGTAGGTGACCGTGACCGGCGAGCCCGCCGCAGACTGCATAACCTGCGGCCGGCCTAAACCGGGCCAAGCGGGCACATCTCACCCGCCACAACACACCAACCCGACAGGCTGCTAGTGCGGTTTTCGAGCAAGTCGACGGACTCGGCGACGCATCACCCCCACCCCGACCCGCCCCCATCGAGGGGGCAGGAGTCCAAATAGGCGTGCGGATAAAGGCCGATGGCGGGCTGGTTCTCGGGCAGGGCGGGCGCCTTGATGC
>JBAVMB010000194.1:0-8505 GCA_049689615.1 Allostellaceae bacterium | reverse complement strand
ATTGAACAGCTTCGACTGATAGCGCGTGCCGTAATCGGCAAGAATGGTGACGATGGTGTGGCCGGGCCCGAGTTCTTTCGCGACCTTGACCGCGCCGACGATGTTGATTCCGGACGAGCCCCCGAGGATCAGCCCTTCGTCGGTGACCAGATCGAACAGCACCGGCAGCATCTCCTCGTCCGTCACCTGGAACCAGCCGTCGAGCGGCGCGCCTTCGAGGTTCTTGGTCATGCGGCCCTGGCCGATGCCTTCGGTGATTGAGCTGCCTTCGGCCTTGAGCTCGTGTCTCGCATACCAGGAATAGATCGCCGAGCCCATCGGATCGGCGAGATAGATCTTCACCTTACGGCTGAACTCCTTGAGCGCGATGCCGACGCCGGCGAGCGTGCCGCCCGTGCCGACCGAGCAGATGAAGGCGTCGACCTTGCCCTGGGTCTGCTCCCAGATTTCTGGTCCTGTCGTCTCGATGTGCGCGCGGCGGTTGGCGACATTGTCGAACTGATTCGCCCAGACGGCGCCGCGCGGCGATTGTGCCGCCACTTCTTTCGCCAGCGTCTCGGAATAGCGCACATAGTTCATCGGATTGGCGTACGGCGCCGCCGGCACGAGCCGCAGGTCGGCGCCGCACAACCGCAGCATGTCCTTCTTTTCCTGGCTTTGCGTCTCCGGCATGACGATGACGCTCTTATAGCCGAGCGCGTTGCCGACCAGTGCCAGGCCGATGCCGGTATTGCCTGCCGTGCCTTCGACGATGGTGCCGCCAGGCTTCAACAGGCCGCGCGTCTCGGCGTCCTTGACGATATAGAGCGCCGCGCGGTCTTTCACCGAGCCGCCGGGATTGAGGAATTCCGCCTTACCCAGAATCTCGCAGCCGGTCATTTCCGATGCCTTGCGCAGGCGGATCATCGGCGTGTTGCCGATCGTCTCGATGAAGCCGTTGCGGATGGCGGGACTGAGCATGGGGGAGCGGCCGGACTATATGGATGCGTGACTATAGTGAGTCGCCTCTTGCAATCAACCCCGCGGACTTGCATTCTACGGCCGTGTTTGCGCGGTCGGCGGGCGTTATGGCCTTGGCGATCGTGGTGGCGTTGCTGGCGGGGTGTGCCGGCAACCCGCCGACGCCGACCTACGGCCCGTTTACGCCGCGTAACGGCGCGGGTGCACCGATCGATCAGAGCGGAATTCCGATCATCGGAACACCTTGGCGGCCGTAAACAATTCGGGGGGATTGTTGTCGGAGTCGGTGCCTAGAATCTTCCGTCGGGGGAGGGAAAAGCATTATGTGGCACTGGATCCTCGATCACGCTAACGCCTTCAACGCCATCGGCCTCGCCTGGGTCGTTCCTGTCCTTTTGGTGTTCATCGCCACCCGGCTGTTCCGGCCGGGCCATCATCGCGGCGAAGCCAACCTCGTTCCGGTGCGCGCCGAGGAATCGCGCGACGAAAACGAAAAGCCGCGCTCGGCGGCTTAAGCCGTTTCGTTCGGTTCAGCCGCGCGGCCAGCGCTTGCGTAAGCGCGCGCGGTTCGTCGCCAGCCAATAAAGTGCAACCAGCGTCGGGCCGTTCTGAATACGGCCGGTCAGTGCGAGCTTCATCGTCGCTCGAAACCCTTTCACCGTCACTCGGATGTCCTCGTGCTCGTGCGGCACGCCGTGCAAGCCGCCGACGCCACGCGCATCGACGCGTGCGCAGAACAGATGAAAGCTTTCGGTCGAGCCGCCGGGCGAAGTCAGGTAGCGCTGCGCCAGGAGCGGCGGCTCGGTCAGCTTGATGCCGGCTTCTTCGTATGCTTCGCGCACGGCGACCGCGCGGGGGCTTTCGTGATCGTGGTCGATGATGCCAGCGACGATTTCGGTCTGCCAGGCGGGGCGACCCGCGAGATAGGCCGGCAGCCGGAATTGCTCGACCAGCACCAGCGCGTCGCGCTTCGGATCGTACAGCAGGATGCCGACGGTGTTGCCGCGCTCGAACACCTCGCGGTCGAGCGGCGCGCTCATGCCGCCGCGATAGAGCTTGTGGCGGATCGTGTAACGGTCGAGTTGGAAATAGCCGCGATAGACGGTCTTCTTACGCAGGATCCGGACGCGTTTGGACTTTTTCATGGCGGCGCACTCTAGGGGAGGCCGGCCACGGCCGTCGAGCGGCGATGCGCGGATTCGCGTTTATATCGGCTCGAGGTTCCGGTTCGTGTCGGATCTGTCGGGCAGCGATCGCGGCCGGCTTCGATGGCAGGCCTGACTAACGGGCGTCGCGCAGGCTCATGATATAGGCGATTACGTCGCGCGCCTCCTGCCGCGTCAGCACCAGTGTCGGCATGGTCGGATGCGGGTTGCGCAACCAGATATTGAGACTCAAATCGGTGCTGTGCGGATTGACGGCGATGGTGTGGAATGCCGGTGCGTTGGCGAACCGAATCTGTGCGTTCCGGCCAGATTCGACAACGTGGCACGGCCGACAGTTGGCGAGCGCGAAACTATGGCCGATGCTGACGCGGCCGGGAAGCGGCGGTGCCGCTGGCGGTTGTGGCGCCTTTGCAGCCGGTTCGGACGTCGTCGATATCGCGGGGTCAGGACGGAAATAGCTTGTACTGGTATCGATCTCGGATGTCGGCCCGCGGCTGCGCGCAGCATTCATATCCTGTGCGACGACCGGCGACGGTGCTGGCGGCGGCGATTGCCGCGCGCAGGCTAATAGCGTTACGCCGGCGACGGTCACCAGAAGTGCGAGCGCGACTGTGAGGTTCGGTTTCATTCCGGGACAGCATCGCCGACGGCGCGGAAACCGCCTTGATCCAGGTCAAGAATGTGACACGAGATATTGGCGGCGCGCCGGCCCGCCGGTATGATGAGGCGCATGACCGTGGTTGCCACCCGAGAGCGGCTTCGCTTCATCGATCTTGCGGCGTTTGAGCGCACGCCGCTCGAAGCTGATCCGTTTCCCTACCTGATCGTTCCAGGCTTCGTGCCGGCGGCGGCGCGCGCGACATTGTCCGCGGATTATCCGGTGGTCGAGCAGCCTGGTAGCTTTCCGGTTGGCGACGTGACCTATGGTCCAGCGTTCGGCGAATTTCTTGCCGAGATCGAGGGTCCGGACATGCGCGATGCATTCGCGCGGAAATTCGCCGTCGATCTCACCGGTCGGCCGACGATGGTAACGGTGCGCGGCCAAGCCCAAGCGAAAGATGGCCGCATCCACACCGACAGCGCGACCAAGATCATCACCGTGCTGGTTTATATGAACGAAGCCTGGGAGGCGCCGGGCGGACGCCTTCGTCTGTTGCGTTCCAACACCAGCCTCGACGACATGATTGCCGAAGTGCCGCCGGCTGCCGGCACGCTGTTGGCGTTTCTGGTCACGCCGCATTCGTGGCACGGCCATCATCCCACCAGCGGGCCGCGCCGCGTCGTGCAGCTCAATTGGGTCGAGAGCGACAGCGTCGTGCGGCGCGAGCGTTTCCGTCACGGTCTGTCGGCGCGCATCAAACAATTGCTGCCGGCGTGGCGCTGAACGCGCGCTTCACGTCGCCGCGAAACGCGAAAGGGGCCGAGCGGACGTGCCGCTCAGCCCCTTGGCTAAAAAGTGGCTCGGGGGGTCGGGATCGAACCGACGACCGATCGGTTAACAGCCGATTGCTCTACCGCTGAGCTACCCCCGAACAACGCCGCATCATATACACGCGCCCGGTTAACGAGTCCAAACCGGAAGCGCGTGGAGGCCGGAAGCGGAATCGAACCGCTGTACGGGGATTTGCAGTCCCCTGCATAACCACTCTGCCATCCGGCCGGCGCGCGGAGGCCCGACATATAGGCGTTTCCGCCGGCTCCGCGCAATGCCGAGACGACTCTGCGATTGTCGCGCCGCTGCGCTGCGGCTAAAATTGGATCTTCGAGACCATTAGTGGCCGATCTTCATCCACTCCCATGACCCGATCCGATTTCCGTGCCGCGCGCCTGGCCATGGTTGAGAGCCAGCTGCGCACCAACACCGTCACCGATAGCCGCCTGCTCGACGCTTTCAACGAGCTGCCGCGCGAACGCTTCGTGCCTGACACGCTCGGCCGCGTCGCCTACATCGATGAAGATCTGCCGCTTGGCAATGGCCGCTGGCTGATCGAGCCGATGGTGCTGGCGCGGCTGGTGCAGTTCGCGCATGTCGCGCCGACCGATCGCGTGCTGGTGATCGGCGATCAGAGCGGGTACGCCGCAGCCGTCGTGTCGCGGCTCGGCGGCCAGGTCTTCATGCTTGAATCCGATTCGGCCGCTGCCACCGCCGCACGCCAACGTTTGGCCGAACTCGGCTGCGCCAATGTGCAGATCGTGCAGGGTCCGCTCGACCGGGGCTACCCGGCCGGCGCGCCATACAGCGTGATCGTCCTCGCCGGCGCCGCAACCGATGTGCCGGAGGTGTTGCGTACTCAGCTGGTTGAAGGCGGCCGCTTGGTCGGCGTCATGCGCAAGCCGGGCGCGCCGATGGGTGAGGCCGAGGTGATGACGCGCGTCGACGGCGTGCTGTCGCGCCGGCCGGTGTTCGATGCCGGCACGCACTACATGCCGGGATACCAGCCGGCACCGCGCTTCGTGTTTTGAGCACGCGGTGATGCAACGCGGTGCGATCCTCGCGTTGCTGCCGGCGCTGGCGTTCGGCACCCTATCGGCGCGGGCCGAGACTCTGCAGGATGCGCTCGCCGAGGCTTACAACACCAATCCCCAATTGCTCGCCGAGCGCGCCAACCTGCGCGCCACCGACGAAGGCGTGAACCAGGCGCTATCCGGCTGGCGGCCGACGCTGCAGTTTAACGGCGCCATCGGCAAGCAGCAGTTCGAGAACACGCCGACCACTAGCACGCAGCAGCCCGAAGGCTACAACACGCCGCGTTCGCTCGATTTCAAGCTGATCGAGCCGGTCTATCAAGGCGGCCAGACCGTCGCTAAGACTGCCGCGGCCGAGGACACGGTCAAATCCGAACGCGCTCATCTGATCGCCGTCGAAGGCGGCATACTGTTCAGCGTCGCCTCGGCCTATCTCGACGTTCTGCGCGACCAGTCGGTAATCGATCTCGATCGCAACAGCGAGAAGGTGCTGCAGGAGACACTCGATCAGACTCAGGCTCAGTTCCGTTCGGGCCTCGTCACACGCACCGACGTTGCGCAAGCCGAAGCCCGGCTGCAGGCGGCGCATGCTCAGCGGCAGCAGGACGAAGGCACGCTGCAATCCGACCGCGCCAACTACAAGCGCTTCGTCGGCCATGCGCCGGAAAATTTGGTGCCGCCGACTGTACGGCCGCAAATCCCGGCAACGCGCGACGACGCACTTGGCCAAGCCGCGCTCAAGAATCCGAACGTGATCTCGGCGCTGTTCGGCGAGGACGCTGCGCGCGATCAGGTCGCGGCGACTGAGGCGCAACTGCTGCCGAGCGTCAATCTGGTCGGCGAGGCCAACCGCACTGACGATCCAGTGCAGCTCCAGGGCCACGAAACCACTTTTGGCACCGTGCAGTCACAGCTCAGTGTGCCGCTATACGAGGCTGGCCTGATCTATTCGGAATCGCGTCAAGCCAAGCAGAAAGTCGGCCAGAGCCAAGGTCTTACCGACGATGCGCGGCGCTTCGCCGTCGAAGGCGCCACCTCCGCCTGGGAAACAATCCAGGCGCAGCGCGCCAACATTGTTTCGCAGCAGGCCGCCATCCAGGCCGACACGGTTGCGTACGAAGGGCTCCAGGCGCAGCAACGGTCCGGGTTGCGCACGTTGATCGACGTGCTCAACGCCGAGCAGGAGCTGTTCAGCGACCGCACCAATCTGGTGCGCGCGCAGCACGATCTCGCGGTTGCCGAATTCAATCTCGCCAATCAGATCGGCCGGCTCACCGCCGCGGACCTGAAGCTGCCGGTGAACCTTTACGACGTGAACCGTTATTACCAGGCGGTACGGTCGAAATGGCTGGGGTTCGGCCCGGACAAATAAGGCCGGGGGCTAAGCCGAGTTATCCCCAGACGGGAAGGCATCCCTAGAATTTGTTGGGGTATTTCCCTACTATATCTAGGCGCCGCCCGGTTGGCGGCGCGTGTTGGTGGAGGTTGCCATGTCCGACATCCGGCGCCAGGACGAGCCCTCGATGGAGGAGATCCTCGCCTCGATCCGTCGCATCATCGCCGAAGACACCAAGGACGACGGCAAGGTAAGTGCGGTCGCCGCCGAACAGGACATTCTCGAGTTGACCGACCGCGTCGAAGCCGACGGCTCGGTGGTGTCGCTCGCTCCGCGCATGACGCCGCGTACCGAGGCGCCGCCGATTGCGGTCGCGCCCTACGAGCCGGCGCCGAAACCGGCGTCCGAGCCGGACCCTGCCGCCAGCAAGCCTGCGATGGTCGAGGCTCCGACCGAGAGCGTTATCTCGGCGGACACGGCCGCCGCATCGGTTGCTGCGTTGTCGGCATTGACGCGCGAGACCGCGCGCGCCGCGGCGTCCTCGGGCGATCGCGCACTCGAAGAGGCGACGCGTGAGCTTCTCAAGCCGCTGCTCAAAGCGTGGCTCGATGCCAATCTGCCGCCGCTCATCGAGCGCATCGTACGTGAAGAAATCGGGCGACTGGCGCGCGAGGCGCGCGGCAACTGACGCCGCCCGACAGCCAACAGGCCCGACGCGCGCCTTGCCGTAAACCGTCCAGCCGCCTAAAACGGCGCGATGCTCGACAAGACCTTTAATCCCGGCGCGATCGAACCGGTCATCTACGCGGAATGGGAGAAGTCCGGCGCCTTCGCCTGCGATCCCCAATCGCCGAAGCGGCCGTTCTGCATCGCCATGCCGCCGCCCAATGTCACCGGCAGCCTGCACATGGGCCATGCGCTCAACCACACGCTGCAGGACATTCTGACGCGGTTCGAGCGCATGCGCGGCCGCGACGTATTGTGGCAGCCGGGCACCGATCACGCCGGTATCGCGACGCAGATGGTGGTCGAGCGCAATCTGTCAGCGGAAAAGACCGATCGCCACACGCTCGGCCGCAAGAAGTTCATCGAGCGCGTCTGGCAATGGAAAGCCGAGAGCGGCAGCACCATCACGCGCCAATTGCGGTCGCTCGGCACCTCGCCGGATTGGCAACGCGAGCGTTTCACCATGGACGAGGGCCTGAGCGCTGCCGTGCGCAAAGTCTTCGTCAGTTTGCACAAGGAAGGCCTGATCTATCGCGACAAGCGGTTGGTCAACTGGGACCCCAAGCTGCACACCGCCGTGTCCGATCTCGAGGTCGAGAGCCGCGAGACCAAGGGCTCGCTCTGGTACATCAAATATCCGGTGGTCGGTCACGACGGCACGTTCGTCACCGTGGCGACGACGCGGCCCGAGACCATGCTCGGCGATACCGGCGTTGCCGTGAACCCCGAGGACGAACGTTATAAGCATCTCATCGGCAAGCATGTCGTTCTGCCGCTGACCGACCGGCACATTCCAATCGTCGGCGACGAGCATGCCGATCCGACGGCCGGCAGCGGCGCAGTCAAGATCACGCCGGCGCACGACTTCAACGACTTCGAAGTTGGCCGCCGGCATAATTTGCCGCTGATCAATATTTTCGATCGCGATGCCAAGCTCAACGACAGCGTGCCCGAGCGTTATCGCGGCATGGACCGGTTCGCTGCGCGCAAGCAGGTGCTGGCCGATCTCGAAGCGTCGGGCCTATTGGAGAAGACCGAGCCGCACACTTTGATGGTGCCTTATGGCGATCGCTCGGGCGTCGTCATCGAGCCCTGGCTGACCGACCAGTGGTACGTCAATGCCAAGGAATTGGCGAAGGCGGCAATTGAGGCGGTCGAGCGCGGCGCGACGGTTTTCGTGCCGCGCCAGTGGGAGAACACCTTCTTCGAATGGATGCGCAACATCCAGCCGTGGTGCATCTCGCGGCAGATCTGGTGGGGTCACCAGATTCCGGCGTGGTACGCACCCGATGGTCGCATCTTCGTCGAAGAGACCGAGGACGCCGCCAAGGCGGCGGCGTGCACGTATTACGGCAAAGATGTTGCGCTCAAACGTGACGACGACGTGCTCGACACCTGGTTTTCGTCGGCGCTGTGGCCGTTCTCGACGCTCGGCTGGCCGGCCGAGACGCCGGAGCTCAAGCGCTATTACCCGACCGATGTTCTGGTCACCGGCTTCGACATCATCTTCTTCTGGGTTGCGCGGATGATGATGATGGGCTGCAAGTTCATGGGCGAGGTGCCGTTCAAGACGGTGTACATCCATGCCCTGGTGCGCGACGAGCGCGGCCAGAAGATGTCGAAGTCCAAGGGCAACATCGTCGATCCGCTCGCCATCATCGGCAAGTACGGCTGCGACGCGTTGCGCTTCACACTCACCGCGCTGGCGGCGCAGGGCAGGGACGTCAAGCTCGCCGAGAGCCGCATCGAGGGCTATCGCAATTTCGCGACCAAGCAGTGGAACGCGGCGCGCTATGCCGAGATGAACCGTTGCGTCCTCGATGCGAATTTCGAGCCGACAAGGGTCCAGCT
>JBAVMB010000193.1:0-7843 GCA_049689615.1 Allostellaceae bacterium | reverse complement strand
GCGACAGGGCGCAAGCTCCTCGTCCATCTGCCGGCCGATTGCTGCGACCTGCTTCAGCCGCGGCTCGCGCTCGAACAAGTCGAGCGACGCATTCGCCGCGGCGCAGGCGAGCGCGTTGCCCATGAAGGTTGGCCCGTGCATCAGCGCGTCCTGCGGATCGTCGGAGAGAAAGCCCTCATACACACGTTCCCGGGCAACGGTCGCAGCCAGAGGTAACGTGCCGCCGGTGAGCGCTTTCGATAGCGTGACGATATCGGGCACAACACCGGCTTCTTCCATGGCGAACAGGCGACCCGTGCGGCCGAAGCCGGTGAAGATCTCATCGAAAATCAGCAGCAGGTCGTGATGGTCCGCCAGCTGGCGCAGACGCCGGAGGACTTCGGCGGAGTGGAAAACCATGCCGCCAGCGCCTTGTACGAGCGGCTCGACGATGATGC
Source organism: Allostellaceae bacterium (assembly GCA_049689615.1). Classification (GTDB taxonomy): domain Bacteria; phylum Pseudomonadota; class Alphaproteobacteria; order ATCC43930; family CGMCC-115725; genus REEB95. The sequence goes on along the minus strand of JBAVMB010000193.1, from coordinate 7,406 downwards.
CCGCGAGTTCGCTACGATGATCGGCGAGGAACCGGTCCAACGCGCTCTCGCCGGCACCGTCACGCGGCAATTCGCGCACGAAGTGGCGGCGCGTCACCGCGCCGAAGCGGCCATGCATGCCGGTCCGGCCGTCGCTGACCGCCATCGCCGCGAAGGTGTCACCGTGATAGCCGTCGGCGAAGGTGACGAAACCGTCGCGGCCGGCCTGGCCGCGGTTGAGAAAGAACTGGATCGTCATCTTCAGCGCGATCTCGACCGCGACCGACCCCGAATCCGAAAAGAACACGTGGTCCAAATCTGCCGGCAGCAACGCCGCGAGGCGCTGCGCCAGCCGGACAGCGGGCTCGTGCACCAAGCCGGCCATCATCACGTGCGGTACGGTTTCGAGCTGGCGCGCGACCGCGTCGCGGATATGCGGATGGTTGTAGCCGTGGCACGCCGTCCACCATGACGCGATCCCATCGATCAGCACGCGGCCGTCCGCAAGATGGATCTTGCAGCCTTCGGTCCGCGCCACCGGCAAGGGCGCCGGCGCCGTCTGCATCTGCGTGTAAGGCAGCCAGAGATGATCGAGACCGGCGAACGGCGCGGATTGCACCGTCGCATCGGCGCGGCTCACGACGTCATCGGCGACAGCCCGAGCCGGTCCATCATCGTGCGGTCGACGTCGCGCTCGGGGTTCGGCGTCGTGAGCAGCCGCGACCCGCAAAAGACCGAATTGGCGCCGGCGAGAAAACACAATGCCTGTAGCGCCTCGCTCATCCCTTCCCGTCCGGCCGATAGGCGCACCACCGATTTCGGCATGCAGATGCGCGCAACTGCGATCGTGCGCACGAACTCAAGCTCGTCGAGCGAATCCAGCTCGGCAAGCGGCGTGCCGGCGACTTTGACGAGCATATTGATCGGCACGCTGTCGGGATGCTCGGACAAGTTGGCGAGCGCAGCGATCAATCCGATCCGGTGATCGCGGCCCTCGCCCATTCCGATGATGCCGCCACAGCACACCTTCATGCCCGCCTCGCGCACGTGATCGAGCGTGTCGAGGCGGTCCTGATAGGTGCGCGTCGTGATAATCGTGCCGTAGAACTCCGGCGCCGTATCGAGATTGTGATTGTAGTAGTCGAGTCCAGCCGCCTTGAGGCGCTGCGCTTGATCGATGTTCAGCATGCCGAGCGTGGCGCAGGTCTCGAGCCCGAGCGCTTTGACGCCTTCGACCATGGCGCAGACCGCATCGAGATCGCGCTCCTTTGGTTCGCGCCACGCCGCGCCCATGCAGAAGCGTTGGGCGCCTTGCGCCTTCGCCGTGCGCGCCTCGGCGACAACCGCCTGGACACTCATCAGCCGCGCCGCATCGACCCCGGTGTCGTAATGCGCGCTCTGCGGACAGTAGGCGCAATCCTCGGGACAGCCGCCGGTCTTGATCGATAGCAACGTCGACAGCTGAACCTCGTTGGGCTTGAAGTAGCGGCGATGGAGCGTTTGCGCGCGAAACACCAAGTCGCCGAGCGGCAGCTCGTAGAGCGCGGCAATTTCGCTGCGCGTCCAGTCGTGCCGGATATCGCGCGGTTCGGCGTCGTTCGGCATGACCCGCCCTTCCGATCTTGCTTTCACCGGATGCCGGGTTAAGGCTACAAGGACCCAGCGTCAAGCGAAAGCTCCCGTGACCGCGCTCGATCAGTTTGCCGCCAAGAAGCTTCGCGATCTCGAGGCGCGGCAACTGCGCCGCAGCCTGACGGATACGGCGCGCACCGATGGCATCCACGTGCTCCGTAATGGGCGGCGCCTGGTGTCGTTCTCGTGCAACGACTACTTGAACCTGTCGCATCATCCCAAGGTCAAGGCGGCGGCAATCGCTGCGCTTGAACGCTACGGCACCGGCGCCGGCGCGTCGCGCCTGGTCACGGGCAATCATCCACTCTTCGCCGAACTTGAGTCGCGGCTCGTGCAGCTCAAGGGCGCCGAAGCCGCCTGCGCCTTCGGCTCAGGCTACCTCGCCAATGCCGGCATCGTTCCGGCGCTCATCGGCCGCGACGATCTCGTGCTCGTCGACGAGTTGGCGCATGCGTGCCTGTGGGCTGGCGCGCGGCTGGCACACGCCAACGTTCTGGCCTATCGCCACAACGATGTCGAACACGCGGCCGCGTTACTTGCCGAATTCCGGCCGCAACATGCCAATGCACTGATCGCAACCGACGGTGTGTTCTCGATGGACGGCGATCTCGCGCCGCTGCCGCCGCTCGCCACGTTGGCGGCGCGGCACGACGCGTGGCTGATGGTCGACGACGCGCACGGCCTCGGCGTCGTCGGCGGCGGTCGCGGCGCGCGTTTCGCGCACGCCGAGCTGCCCGAAATCCCCTTGCAGATGGGCACGCTGTCGAAGGCCGTTGGCGGTTACGGCGGTTATCTGTGCGCATCGCGCGCGGTGATCGATCTGATCGCCAATCGCGCGCGCAGCTTCGTCTATTCGACCGGTTTGCCCCCGGCGACGGTCGCCGCGGCAAGCGCCGCGCTCGACATCATCGCCAACGATCGCGACTTGGTGGCGCGACCGTTGCGCAACGCACGGCGCTTCTCCGGCGCCGTCGGCTTGCCCGAACCGCAGAGCGCCATCGTGCCCGTAGTATTGGGCACGGCAGAGGGCGCCTTGACCGCGTCGCGTCGCCTCGAAGACAAAGGGTTCCTGGCCGTCGCCATTCGGCCGCCAACGGTGCCCGAAGGCACGGCGCGGTTGCGTTTCGCCTTCACCGCCGGTCACAAAGACGCCGATATCGACCAGCTGGCGGCGCTGGTCCGCGAACGCGTGCTGACGTGAGCGCGATTTTCATCACCGGCGCCGGCACCGACGTCGGCAAAACCTTCGTCGCTTGCGGGCTTATCGCCGAACTCCGCCGCCGCGGCTACACGGTCGCGGCGTTCAAGCCGCTGGCCAGCGGCTTCGATCCGGCACACCCGGAGACGAGCGATCCGGGCGCACTGCTGACAGCGCTCGGCGAGCCGGTGTTGTCGGCCAATCTCGACCGCATCGCGCCGTTCCGGTATCGCGCGCCGCTGGCGCCCGACTTGGCGGCAGCAGCCGAAGGGCGCTGCGTCGATTTCGATGCCGTCGTTGCCTTCTCGCGGCGGGCGATGGCGACCGCCGACATGGTCGTCATCGAAGGGGTCGGTGGCGTGATGTCGCCTATTACCGAGCGCCACACCGTCCTCCATTGGATCACCGCGCTCGACATTCCGACGCTGCTCGTCACCGGCACCTATCTCGGCGCGCAGACCCACGCGCTGACCGCGCTTGCTGCGTTACAACGTCGCAGCGTCGTCGTTCACGCCGTGGTTGCAAGCGAAACGCACGGTTCAACGGTCGACCTGAACGACGGCAGCCGCTCTCTTGCGCGATTTACGACACCGGTGCCGGTCATGACCGTTCCGCGTCTGCCGCCGGGCGCACCGCACGCCACCTTCGCTACGCTCGCCGACCTCTTTTGCAGCACTGCAACGCGTGTTAGATCAGGGCCGGGGAGATAAGAAAAAATGCGTGTGGTCATTGTTGGTCAACAGGCCTTCGGCAAGGCCGTGCTCGATGCTTTTACCGGCCGCGGCGACCAGGTGGTTGCGGTGTTCAGTCCGCCTGAACAACCGGGCGGCAAAACCGATCCGCTCCGGGCAGCGGCGATCGAGCAAAAGATTCCGGTACACCAGTTCAAGGATTACGGCTCGGCCGAGGCGCTCGACACATTGCGCAATCTCAACGCCGATATCGGCCTGCTCGCCTTCGTCACGCAGTTCCTGCCGCAGGCTTTCGTCAATCTGCCGAAGCACGGCATGCTGCTGTTCCATCCGTCGCTGCTGCCGCTGCATCGCGGGCCGTCGGCGATCAGCTGGGCGGTGATCAACGGCGAGAAGCACACCGGCCTGACGATCCTGCGCCCGTCCGACGGCCTCGACGAAGGCGCGATCATCCTGCAGCGCGAAGTCGAAATTGGTCCCGACGACACCGTCGGCACGCTTTATTTCGACAAGATCTTCCATATGGGCGTCGCGGCGATGATCGAAGCGGCGCAGGCGGTGGCCGACGGCCACGCGCACGAATATCCGCAGGACGAAAGCCTCGCCACCTACGAGGGATGGGTGCGCGAGCGTGAATCGCAGGTCAATTGGGCAAGTTCGATCGACCGGATCTACGATTTGATCCGCGGCTGCGATCCCTCGCCCGGCGCCTGGACCAAATATCGCGGCCAGAAGTTTTGGCTTTTCGACGCGCGTAAGCGGCCGGCCGCCACCTTCGGCGCGGTACGCGGCCTCAAGGCCGGACAAATCGTTGCGTCCACGCCCGAGGGTTTCAGCATCTATGCCCAGGGCGGCTTCGTCGAGATCAAGCGTTGCCGCTTGGGCGACGGCAAGAAGGTCGCGGCGGGCGAAGCCGGCATCGAAGCAGGCGTCATCCTCGGCGAGTGACGGGCCGACAGCTCGTCGGTCATCCTCCCGACGGTGAAGGCGCCGTAGCGTGGCTCACGCCGTTTGCGTCTCCTGGTGCCAGACTAGAAGCCGACGGCGGACGATCTCCATCGCCTTGACTAGGATCATGCCGACGATGGCGATGGCGATGATGTAGGCGAAGACGCCGGGCGAGTCCGCGAAACGCATGTCGGTCATGATCGAGCCGCCCATGCCCTCGCCACCCATCTGCATCTCGCAAACGATATCGACGATAAGCGCGATCGGCAGCGCGACCTGAAGCCCAGTGAACACCTGCGGCAGCGCGGCCGGCAGCGCGATTTCCCACAGGAAGCGATGGCGGTTGACACCGAGGCTCATCGCCGACCAAGTCATGTATTTGTCGATGTTCTGCGTGCCGGCCCAAGCCTCGACGATCACCGGAAAGACCGACGAGAATGCCACCATCAGCACCTTCGACGTGTCGAACACGCCGAACCACAGCATGAAGATCGGCAGGAAGGCGATCTTGGGCATCGGCAATCCCACCGAAACCAGCGGATCGAAGAACCAGCGCACCAACGGAATGCGAGCGATCGACACGCCGAGCACGACACCGCCGACCGCCGCCAGCACGAAGCCGACGAAGGTACGGATCAGTGTCAGTAGGACACCGTAAAGCAAGTCGCCCGAGATCAGATCGTGCCACAGCCGCTCGAACACCACCGACACCGACGGCAGCAGGAAGTCCGAGAACACATGCGACATGGCGGTGAGCTGCCAGGCGGCGAAAAACGCGATGCCCGATCCCACGCGCAGCGCGGTGAGAGCGACCTCCCGGCGGCTGGCATCCTTCACTCCCGCCATCGAAGCATCCGCTGCATGAACAGGAGATAGACGCGATCGGCGAGAAAGCCGAAGGCTGAGACGGTGAGCACGCCAGCGAACATCGCATCGTAGACACCGCCATCGCCGAGAAACGAAATCAGGTAGCCCAATCCATGCTGGCCGACGAGGAACTCGGCCGCGACCATCAGGATGAACGAGATGGCGAGCGCGTTGCGGACGCCGGCCATGATCTCGGGCAAGGCGGCAGGGATCACGATTTCCCACAACACGCGGCCGCGCGACGCGCCGAGACCGAGCGCCGACCAGATCAGCGTCTGGTCGACGCCACGTGCGCCGTTGTATGAGCTCAGCACTACCGGCAGCAAACAGCCGGCGAAAATCGAGGCGATTTTCGAGCTCGGCCCGAGACCAAACCACAGGATCATCACCGGGATCAGCGCCGATTTCGGCATCGGATAGAGGCTTTTCATCAATGGACTGACGATAGCCTCGACCGGCGCGTACCACGCCATCAGCACGCCCGAGCCGACGCCGACGGCGATGCTGAGGCCGAGGCCGGCAACGACCTCCCACAACGAGGTGAGTCCGTTGCTGACGAGGCTGCCGTCCATCAGCAAGCCCCACCACGCGGTGACAACCGAACTCAGCGATGGCAACGCGTCGGGATTGATCAGGCCGATGGTCGGCGCGATCTGCCAGGCGATGCAGACCAGAATCACTGGAAACGCGCGCAGGAGTGCGCCGGCGAGACGTGCTATGAGCGGCCGCGCTGCGGCGTGTCTTGTGCCGGCTTCGATCGCGGCCGCGCCGCTCATTCGCGGGTGCCCTGGGCGCGGATCGCTTCGTCGCGCACCAGCTTCCACAGATGGTCGACCCTGTCGGCGAACTCGCGCGTCTGCAGCAGCTCCTCGCCGCGCGCGTTGCTCTTGAACTTGGTATCGACGATCTCCTTGACGCGGCCGGGCCGCGCCGACATCACCGCGACGCGATCGGCGAGATAGACAGCCTCGCGCACGTCATGGGTGACGAAGACGACAGTCTTGGGGGCACGCCGCATGATCGCCAGAAGCTCTTCGTGCATCAGCGCGCGGGTCTGTGCGTCAAGCGCACCAAACGGCTCGTCCATGAGCAAAATTTCGGGCTCGACCGCCAGCGTGCGGGCAATGGCAACGCGCTGGCGCATGCCGCCCGACAGCTGCGACGGATAGCTGTCCTCGAAGCCCTTCAAATGCACCAGCTCGACGAACTCCTGCGTCCGCTTCTCGCGCTCAGGCTTGTGCATGCCCAGCTTCTCGAGGCCGTAAAGAATGTTTTCGCGCACCGTTTTCCACGGAAACAGCGCGAAATGCTGGAAGACAATGCCGCGGTCGGGACTCGGACCGTCGACCGGCTTTCCGCCGACGGTGATCGCGCCGCTGTCGACCGGAATGAAGCCGCCGAGCAGGTAGAGCAGCGTACTCTTGCCGCAGCCCGACGGACCGAGCAGCGCCAGGAACTCACGGTCGTTGACGTCGAGCGACACACCTTCGAGTGCGAGAACCGGCTTTCCGCGCGGCGGCCGATACGTATGACGAACCTCGCGAAACGAAATCCCTGCCATGTTTAAGCCGGTTGTGTCAGTGCACGCGCTTGGCCGCCTCGGTCACAAGGGAAATATCGGCGTATTTCTTGACGTCGATCGGGATGTTCAGGAAGCCGAGTTCCTTTTGTACATTGAGGTTGTTCTGCAACGCAGTCAGGTTCGGCAAGGCATTGATATTGCGGTAATTATCCTTGCGTGTGAACAACCAGCCGGAATATTCGGACGGCGGCTTCTTGGTGAAGTCGGCGACGATCTTGATCGCCTGCTCGCGGTTTTTCGGATCGTAGAACCAGTGCAGCGCGCGGATCCAATCCTCAAAGAAATCCACCAGCACGGCGCGATGCGCCTTTATGAACGGCGCGCGGCCGATTAGCAGAGTCGTCTGCGCCTGTCCCATCGCATCACCGACGGTAAACAGCGTCTTGAGATTGCTCTGGCGGTGCGCCTCGATCGAGAACGGCATGATCATCGTGGCAAGGTCGACCTTCTTCTCCTCGATCGACGCCAGCATATTCGGGAACTGCACCTCGACCACCTGGTAATCGCG
>JBAVMB010000192.1:0-2475 GCA_049689615.1 Allostellaceae bacterium | reverse complement strand
GCGCGCCATCCGGCGCTGACGACGATCGCGACGAAGACCGAGAGCGGTTCGGTTGATTTGCCATCGCCGCCCGGCCGTCGCGCTGCGGATCTCACCAATCGCGCCGTACCCAACCTCGACGAGCACGGCCCAAAGCTGCGGCGCGAGTTTGCGTGACCCGTTAATCATGCATTTGTGCGATGCAAAAACGACGGTCGTGATCGCCGCGCAAAAGCCGCCGCCTGTGGCGAAATAACGCACGAAATCCTAGCCATACGGGCATCTTACTCGCTTTTACGGATTGCATTGTGCGGCGCAATAGGCCATATATTGCAACGCGACACGGCCGTCGCCCGACGGCGTGTTGTACGTCTTCTAGGCGTTTCCTCCCTAAACTTGGGCCGCACTCCGGTGCGGCCCTTTTTCTTTTTCGGCGTCCGAATTAAGTCGCGCGCTCAGGCGGATTCCGCCGCCTTGGGCAGGGTTGCCGCGCCGCCGCCGAGTGTCCGCTGCATCAGCACGCTGTCAACCCAACGTCCTTGCTTGAAGCCGACCGCCGGCTGAATGCCGACGCGCGTAAAGCCGAGCGCCGCGTGCAACCGTATCGAGGCCTGATTGCCGCTGTCGCCGATGACCGCCACTATCTGGCGATAGCCGAGTGCATCGCAGCGTTCGACAAGCCGCGCCAGCAAGGCCCGTCCGGTGCCCCGCCCGGTCGCGTCCGGTGCAACGTAGATCGAATCTTCCACCGTGTAGCGATAGGCTGACCGCATCCGATATGGACCGGCATAGGCGTAGCCGACGACGCGATCGCCGGCGACCGCAACCAGGAATGGCAAGCCGAGCGCTAGGACGCCATCGCGCCGCTGACGAATTTCCTCGACCGACGGCGGCGTCTCCTCGAACGTGCCGAGGCCGAAGCGCACGTGATGGGCGTAAATCGCGGCAATGGCTTCGGCGTCGCTCGGCGCAGAATCACGCAGCGCGAAACGGAATGCGGCGGCGTCGCTCATGCCGGCCGCAACTGCTCCGGGTCGATGGCGGAAATGGCTTCGGTCAATTCGTGCATGTCTTCGCCCAGCCGGGCGAGGAACGGTTTCCGCTCGAAGGTCCGCTCATCCATGTACAGCGCGCGGTTGATTTCGATCTGCAGACAATGATTGCCGGCAGCTGGCCGACCGTAATGCGCCGTCGTGAATCCGCCGGCATAAGGTGTGTTGAGCGCCGTCGAATAACCCTTGGCGTTCAGCACATTGCGCGCCGTTTCGGTTATCACCGGGTGGCACGACGTGCCGTGGCAGTCGCCGAGCACCATGTCGGCGCGCGGTGAGCGGTCGCGCCGGTCGCGGTCGCAGCTCGCCGAAGGCATCGAGTGGCAATCGAGCAGGATCGAAAAGCCATAGCGTTCCTGCGTCGCATCGAGCAGCTGCTTCAGCATGCGGTGATATGGCCGATAGAGTGTCTCGATGCGCTGCGCCGCGTCGCTGAATTTGAGCTTGCGCGCATAGATCTCTTCGCCGGATGCGACCACCCGGGCGATGGTGCCGAGACCGACGCGGACGCGCGGCGAATGGCTGTTGACGAAGTTCGGCAGCAGGTCCTCGAACATCGTCGGATCGAGCTCGAACGGCTCGCGGTTGACGTCGATGTAGGCTCGCGGGAACCGGGCGCGCAGCAATGGCGCCCCCAGCGCCGGTGCGGCGCCAAAGATCTCGTCGACAAAACTGTCTTCGGAACGACGCAGCGTCAGCGCATCGAGGCGCGAGGCGGCCAGAAAATCGACCGGATAGTCTGCGCCGCTATGCGGCGAGGCCAGTACCAGCGGCACTTCTTGTCCGCCATTGGCGAGAACTTCGATCGGTTCAGCCACCGTCAACAGGCCGTGCATAGGAACAAGATTAACGAGGAAATGGCGATTCTGTCACGCGGGAAGCGGCCTTTTCCGGCGGAAAATCGCCAATTGTTGCGATCCGGCGGGCGGTAAACCGTTCGTTTAAATCTGCTCCCGTATCCTCGTTCGCGAGGAAAATCATGGCCCGAATCCTGCTCGCCGAAGACGATGACAGCATCCGTGTGTTCCTGGCGCGCGCCCTGCGCAAGGCGGGGCACGATGTCTGCGCCCTGGGCGACGGCGAGACCGCGTTGTCCTGGGTAAGCAAGCACCAGATCGACCTGTTGCTGGCCGACGTGGTCATGCCGGGAATCGACGGCATCGAGTTGGCGCGCCGCGCCAGCGACATGCATCCGCTGTTGCGCGTCATCTTCATCACCGGATTCGCCGCGGTGGCGCTCGGCGAGGCGGAGTCTCTGCCGCGCGACGCTGCCGTGCTGGCCAAGCCGTTCCATTTGCGCCAGCTGGTCGGTGAGATTGAGCGCTTCCTGGCCGCCTGAGCCTGGCGGCCCCATCCTTGCCAACCGGTCGGGAATTGGTCTAAATCCGCCGTCGCGCGGGCGTGTAGCTCAGTGGGAGAGCACTTCCTTGACATGGAAGGGGTC
>JBAVMB010000191.1:0-5379 GCA_049689615.1 Allostellaceae bacterium | reverse complement strand
GGTTGCGACGAACGGTTGGCGGCCGGTGGGCGCGCGGGCGGCACGCCCTTGCTGCACCGCGCCTCGCAGGTTTGCTCGAGGTTGCCGTGGTCGATGCATCTTAGCACGCACGCTTCATTCGTTTGCGCGAAGCCTGGACCGGCGAGCGCGAGGTAAATTCCCGCCGCGAGACCCGCCCGAACGAACCAGCCCATAGGCAATTCCTTTATCTTATGGTTTGGATTCGACGTCGTTTCGATCTGGCACGCCGTCCGAGCTGCCGCTTCCGTCCCGTGACGCCCGAGGTTCACCGGCGCCCGCGAGCGATGGTGCCCAGGGGCGGAATCGAACCACCGACACCGTGATTTTCAGTCACGTGCTCTACCAACTGAGCTACCTGGGCGCTCCCATCGAGCGGCGCGCTTATCGCAGAAATGGCCGCGAGTGTCCAGCCGCCGCGCCGGTTCGCGGAGGCTCTCGCGCGCAGATGACACCCGCGTTCAGCGTTCGTCATCGTCGTCGTCGGCACGTGCATCGCGCGCCGCATCCTCGAGCTTCTCGTCGGTCGGCACGCTGTAGCTGCCGGTGAACCAGCGGCCGAGATCGACCATCGCGCAGCGCTGCGAACAGAACGGCCGATAGCGCGCCGCGACCGGCTTGCCGCAGATGGGACAGGGCCGGACCGGCTTGGGCAGCGGGGCATCGTCCATGGCCGAAATTTAAGGCCACTGGCGGCCATTGTCGAAGGGGTCGGCGCCGGGGAACCCGCGGCAGGCCGCCATTCCATGATTTTTCGGCAATTCCGCGCGGGTTCACGTCTCGTTAAGCGGCGCGCAATAAGATGTAAACCATCGGAAGTATCGGCACGGCGGCTATGGACAGGCTCGGCAACCTGAAGGGTTTCGCCCGGCGCATGCGGCATTGGCGCCGGTTGATCCGCGACACACGCGCGGCGGCCGCGGTCGAATTCGCCATCCTCGGCTCGACGTTCATCCTGCTCGTCTGCATGACGCTCGAGCTTGGCCTGGTGCTGTTCACGCAATCGGTCATGGACAATGCGCTGCGTGACGCCGCGCGCCTCATTCGTACCAACCAGGCGAGCAGCAGCAACACTTTCATCACCGCCGTGTGCAACGAGGTCGGCACCGTGCTCGTCAGCTCGTGTTCGACCAGCCTGCAATATTACGTGGCGTCGGCCAGCAGCTTCAGCTCGCTGACCGCCAAAACCGGCACGCTGCCCAACACATATACAGCCGGCAGCTCGGCCTCCGACATGATCGCGCAGATCGGCTACAAGCGGACGACGATCATTCCGTGGGCGACCAAATTCCTCGGCAATACCGATGAGCTGATTGCGACCGTCGCTTTCCAGAACGAGCCCTATTGATGCTGCGACGTCTGCAAAATCTCCTGCGGCATCAGGACGGCACGGCGCTGATCGAATTCGCGCTGGTGCTGCCGATCATGATCACGCTGTTCCTCGGCGTGTTCGAGGGCACGCGCGTCGTCGCCGCCAGCATGCGCCTCGCCAATGCGGCGCAGTCCGTCGCCGACATGATCGCGCAGCAATCGAACATCACCGCGACGACGATGACGAACTTCTGCAACGGCGGTCAGTTGTCGATGACGCCGCTGCCCGGCGGCTCGCTTCAGATCGCCGTCGCCGAAGTCACCAATAATGGCTCGTCGCTGGTTGTCGATTGGAACGACACCAGCTGTAACACCGCCACGGCGATCACGAGCCCGACGACGCTGGCGACGACACTGGTTCCCAATGCCAACGACAGCGTGGTGATCGTCCAAGCGACCTATGCCTATTCGTCGCCGATCAGCTACGTGCTGTCGAAGAGTTACACGCTGACCCAGACCGCGTATCAGCGGCCGTACAATGTCGGCACCATCACCCACAGCTAGGCCATGCCCCATCGCACTCGCCATCGACTGACGCAGTTTGCGGCCAATGATCGCGGCACTGTCGCCGTGCTGTTCGGCTTGCTGTTGATTCCGCTCGCCGTCGCCATTGGCGCCGGATTCGATTACGGCCGTGCCCTGCAGATCCGTTCCGAAATGCAAAATACGGTCGATGCTGCGGCACTATCCGGCGTCAGCGCCTATACCGCGCCTTCCGCACAAAGCACCGCCCAGGCGCTGGCCCAGAGCTATGTCACCAAAGGCACCGGCACCCTGCCTGCGAACGTGTCCGTCACGTCGACGACCGTGACGCCCGGCAGCACTGGCAGCGGCAACAACGTCGCCTACACGATGTACGCCAGCATAACCGCGTCGGTGCCGACGACTTTCATGTCGTTTTACAAGAGCGCCATCACGGTGACGGCATCGGCGACGGCGACCAATCCGGTCGTCAACGCGACCTTCAACATGGGCTCGTTCGTGAGCTACGCCTGCGATACCAACGAGATTTATTGGTACATCGTGCCGTCCGGCGGCGGCGTGCCGGATGCCTCGGCGATGAATCAGTTGTGGTCGAACAACACAGCCAACCCGACGACACTCGTGTCCTTCAACGTCGCCGCCAGCGCGCAAATCGGCTTCGCCATCAAGAACGTCACCGGTGCGCGGCCGCAATCACTCGGCGGGTGCAACTACGGCAACAATATGTACGGTTCGAAACCCGGCGACACCCAGTGGCTTTATTCGAGCCTGCAGCCGCCGAGCAAATATTACAACATCGCGCCCGGCGGCGCGAATACGGGCACGAACGGCGTCTACGAGACAACCCAGGATTGCGCCCTGGTGGTCGAGAAAGGTACGTACAGCTCCAAAAGCGGGACGTGGAGCTATCCGAGCGCGCCGCAAGGCCAGTGCTACACATCGAACGGCAAAAACGAAAATACCAATACCTATGACAACCAAGGCAATATGGACGGCGTTTGCGACTCTTGCGGCAAGGGATCGAAAATGTCGACCAAAATGACGAATGCGGCACCCAGCTGCTCGGCGCTCAACGGCACCAGCTATCAATACAATTGGAATGACATGGGTGGCAGCTTCGATTCCTACAATTACGGCAATGACATGCAGTATTCGTTCTCGTGCTCGGGCGGTTCAGGCTCGGGCAACGGCACCGGAACCAGCGGCGTAGTTCTAACAAACTAAGCACAAATACGGACGACGAGTTCGCGCGCGCCGTCTTCGCGCTTCATTTTCCGTTAACCTGCCGACAATTAGCTTTAACGAATTCCAAAGCGGGCGCGCATGTGCGCGTTCGGGGGACGGCAATTGAAAAAACAAACCAATGTCGACGAGGTGGCTCCGACATCTTAGCCGCGACAGTGACGGCGCGGTCGCCGTGCTGTTCGGCCTGCTGATGATCCCGCTGATCGTCGCGGTCGGTGTCGGGGTCGATTATGGGCGCGCGGCCGAAATCCGCGCAACGCTGCAGAGCACGGTGGATGCTGCGGCACTCGCGGGCGCCAGCGCCTATACCAGCCCTTCGGCCCAATCCGCCGCCCAGACACTGGCCCAGAATTATCTCACCAACGGCACCGCTTCGATGCCACCCGGCGTTACCGTCACCTCGACAAACGTCACGCCCGGCACCACCGGCAGCGGCAACAACGTCGCCTATAGGATGTCGGTGACGGCCACGCTGTCCGTGCCCTCGATGTTCCTGGCAGTGATCCGCGGCCCGATTTCGGTGACCGCGTCGGCGACGGCGAAGAATCCCGTCGTCACTGCCAGTTTCAACATGGGCGGTTTTGTCAGCTACGCCTGCGACGTCAACAAGATCTATTGGTACATCGTACCGGCGAACGGCGGCGTGCCGGATGCGTCGGCGATGAACCTGCTGTGGAACAACAACACGCAGAGCCCAACACAGACGGCGACCTTCAACGTCGCCGCCAGCGCCAAAATCGGCTTCGCCATCGAGAACATCACCGGCTCGCGCGATCCGTCACTCGGCGGCTGCAACTACGGCAACAACATGTACGGCTCGCAGCCAGGCGACGTGCAGTGGCTCTATTCGAGCCTGCAACCGCCGAGCTTGGATTGGAACACCGCACCCGGCGGAACGAATACCAACACGCACGGCGTCTACGAGACGACTCAGGATTGCGCCTTGATCGTCGAACAAGGAACGTACAATTCGCGCTCCGGAACCTGGAGCTATCCGAGCGCACCGCAGGGCCAGTGCTCCACGACGTCGGGATTCAGCGAGAACACCAATACCTACGACAGCTACGGCAACATGAACGGTGTTTGCAACAACTGCGGCAGCGGCCCGACGATGAACACACAAATGACCAATGCCGCACCAAGCTGCTCGGACCTCGGCGGCACCAGCTACCGGTACAATTGGAACGACATGGGCGGCACGTTCGACTCGTATAATTACGGCAACGACATGCAGTACAATTTTTCCTGCTCGGGCGGATCGGGCTCGGGCAACGGCACGAGCACCAGCAGCGTCACCCTGACGAACTAGCGGCCCGTCGCCGCGACTAATTCCACCAGCGACGGCGCCCGCCGCTTGCGCACCAATTCGACATGACCGAGCCGCGTCCAGCCGAGCGCCTGCGTGTCCGGCGCGTGCCGCGCCAGCGCTTTTTTGAGCGCCGCGAAGACGCGCTCGCGTTCGCCCTTCGCTTTCATGCCGATGAATCCAACCATCATCGGCCCCGACAGATTGCGCAGCCGGATTTGCCGCGCCAGCGCGCGCGCCGCTTCGAGGTTGGCGGCGACCGCCGATTGCGCCGAGCCGCTGTCGACATCGATCGCAACGCCGAGCGCCGTCGGTTCGATCAACAAAAAGCCGCCACCGGGCAACGCCAGCCGCGGCGCCAGCGCCTGCTCGACAGCGTCGGCGATGCCGAAGGCTTCATAAAGCGGCTCATTGGCGAACGTAAGTTCGGCAGCCAGCGCGGAATGGTGACCTCTCAGCCAGTTGCGCAGCTCGGCGTATACGGCGCGATCATCGACTTCGATAGCAACCGGCGCCGGCTCGAGCCACGGTGCAATCAAGGCCGCCGCGATGGGCACGGATTGATCGAGGCGCAGAGGCGGCTTGCTATTCGCCGGCGGCGCCAGGGCGCGCGACAAGCGCATGGTCACACCCGCGGCCTTGTCGGCGCGCGCGTCCTTGGCGATTTCGACGACGACTGCCTCGCTCTCGTGCAACGTTTTGAAGCGTGCTTTCGGTACGACGTCTTCGGCGCTGAGCAGCGCTGGTCGCGCAAAGCCGATGTCGATCAGCGCCGCCGGCAGCTCGGGCCGCAGACCGGTCACCCGCCCGAGCCAGATTTCGCCGACGTGGCTCGGCGCGCCGCCACTTGTCGTGCGCAGTGCGACGACCGTTTCGTCTTCCGCGAGCGCCGCCCACAGCTCGCCGCCCGACACGGCGACCGCGATCGCTCGTTTCATCGGCCGAGCCGCGCCGCC
>JBAVMB010000190.1:0-2554 GCA_049689615.1 Allostellaceae bacterium | reverse complement strand
CACTCCCACCAACCGAACAAGCGGGGAAAGACCGCCAGATCAGCCATTGTCGAAGATCCGGCAGCGTCCCCGCGGTTTAGATCGGAGGTCGCCGGACATTGAACGGTTCCTCTCACTTCCATCACGTTGTGATCGTAGGCGCCGGCTTCGGTGGCCTTGAGGTCGCACATCGTCTGGCCGGCGCGCCGGTTCGCATCACGCTCATCGACCAGCGCAACCATCACTTGTTTCAGCCGCTGCTGTACCAGGTCGCCACGGCTTCGTTAGCGACCTCGGAGATTGCTTGGCCGGTCCGTCATCTCCTACGCAAACGCAAGGATGTGACGACACTGCTTGCCGGCGTCACCGGCATCGATACCAGGGATGGCAAAGTCCTGCTCGAGGACGGCACGGTGGTCGCTTATGACACCCTCGTCCTGGCGACCGGAGCGCGACACGACTATTTTGGCCATGACGAGTGGGAGCCCTACGCGCCCGGCCTCAAGACATTAGAGGACGCCACCACCATTCGCCGGCGGATTCTTCTTTCCTTTGAACGGGCCGAGCGCGAGACCGATCCGGAGCGTCGCGCTGCGCTGCTCACCTTTGTGATCGTTGGCGGTGGGCCGACCGGCGTGGAATTGGCCGGCACGATCGCTGAACTCGCACATCAGAACCTCCGGGAGGACTTCCGCAACATCGACACGCGCAAGGCGTGGATCATATTGATCGAAGCCGGTCCGCGCATTCTGCCCAGTTTCACCGAAGATCTATCCGCCTATGCTCACGCCGCGCTCGAGCGGTTGGGAGTCCAAATTGAACTCGGTCGCCCGGTTAGCGAATGCACCAACACCGGCGTCGTCATTGATGACCGGATGCTGCCGGCGAAGGTCATCCTCTGGGCTGCCGGCGTACGAGCCTCGTCCGCTGCCGATTGGCTCGGTGTGCCGGCCGATCACGCCAATCGCATTAAAGTGGAGCCGGACCTCAGCGCTCCTGGCCATCCGGAGATCTTCGTCATCGGCGATACGGCGACCATCGATGGATGGAATGGTAAGCCGGTGCCAGGGATTGCGCCGGCCGCGAAGCAACAAGGCCGTCATGTCGCCGCCACGATTAAGCTACGCCTTCAGGGCGATGGCTCACCGCGACCGTTTCGCTACAAGCATTCCGGCAGTCTCGCGACCGTCGGCAAGCGCTCCGCCGTAATCGATTTTGGATGGATCAAGATCCGCGGCCGGGTCGCTTGGTGGATCTGGGGGCTCGCCCACATCTACTTCCTCATCGGCGTGCGTAATCGTTTGGCCGTGGCGTTGAACTGGCTGTGGATCTACGCCAGTAGCGATCGCAGCGCCCGTCTGATCACACAGGGCGCACAACGGCCGAAGCTGCGGTAGATCGGCCTGTCCCGCGAGTTGGAGTGTCCGCCTGCGGTCTGGATGCCTCGTCTACCGCAACAAGGCCAGAGTTCTTTTGCATACGTTCTCGATGGTAAAGCCATATTCGCGCATTACGACGTCGCCCGGCGCCGACGCACCGAAGCGGTCTACGCCCAGCACGTCACCACGATCGCCGACGTAGCGGTGCCAACCCTGCGATGCACCCGCTTCGACGGCAAGCCGCGCGTGGATTGCGGGCAATAACACCTGGTCGCGGTAACTCTTCGGCTGAACATCGAACAGTTCCCAGCTCGGCATGGAAACGACGCGCACCAGTACTTTTTGATCTCGCAGCTTTTGTCGAGCCGCCATGATCAAACCGACCTCCGAACCGCTCGCAATCAGGATGACGTCCGGCTTGCCGTTCGGCGCATCGGCCAAGACATAGGCACCCTGGCGTAGACCGTCTGCCGCGGCGAATTCGGTACGATCGAGCGTGGGTACATTCTGCCGCGTCAGAATCAATGCAACTGCACGGTCCCGTGCCTCCAGCGCGACCCGCCAAGCGACGGCGGTCTCGTTGGCGTCACCCGGACGAATGACCGTGAGGCCTGGAACCGCGCGCAGGCCGGCGAGCTGCTCCACCGGTTGATGGGTGGGTCCATCCTGTCCCAGGGCAATGCTGTCGTGGGTGAAAACATAGATCACGTGCAGCCCCATCATTGCGGCGAGGCGGATCGGCGGCCGCATGTAGTCGGAGAAAATCAGGAATGTCGCGCCAAATGGGACGGTGCCGCCGTGCGCTGCCAAACCATTCAAGATCGCGCCCATGCCGTGTTCGCGTACACCAAAATAAACATTACGGCCGGCGAAACCCCAGACACCGTCCACCGCGCCTTGCTTGTCGCGTACGGTCACTCCAGCGGGTTCGAAGTCTCCCAACCCCGAAAGTGCGGTATGGGTCGATGGATTCAAATCCGCCGAACCGCCGATCAGTGCCGGCAATCGAGGCGCGACGGCATTCATTACCTTCCCAGCGGCCACGCGGGTGGCCATGCCCATTTCATCCGCGGGGAAGGCAGGAATATTCCTGTCCCATCCATCCGGCAATTCGCCGTGCATGGCCTGCAGAAACGCTTTCGCCAGATCGGGAAACGCGCGGCAGTACGCTGAAATTCTATTGTTCCACTCCGTCT
>JBAVMB010000189.1:0-6176 GCA_049689615.1 Allostellaceae bacterium | reverse complement strand
GTGTACGGGCGGCCGACATTGGCCGCCCGGCTCGGATGAGACGTTAGCGACCTTGGCCACGGATAAAAATGGGCAAGTCCCGTACGGCGGCATCAAAACTCCGTGACTGCCGATGCCTGCAAGCCGCCGTCAGCTGCCAAAAAATCACGGTCTATGCGCGCAGAAAGCGTGCGTTGCTCGTAACTAACGATTGCCGGCAACAGAGAGAAAGGGCCTGCGCCGCGCCTTTCGCTGGGTAGCCCGAGTGCGCGTGCGGACACCGGTCACGAATTGATCACGGCACTGCGCCGGCTGGCGGCGTTGCCGGTGCCGCTCCAGGTTTTATGTCGGCAGTCTGCCGCCGATGCGCGCGGTGATGTCTGCCGCCGTCCGCTTGATCATTGGTCCGAGCTCGCCGATGCGCTCTTCCGTCATCCGCACGACCGGTCCCGATACCGAGATCGCGCCAACCACTTCGGCGTGTTCGTTGTAGACCGCCGCGCCGACGCAGCGCAGGCCCACGGCACGCTCTTCGTCGTCGATCGACCAGCCGCGCTTGCGCACCCGCGCCAAGTCCGCCAGCAACCCCTGCGGATCGACGATCGTGTGCTCGGTGAATTTCGGCATGCCGGTGCGGAGCAGGCGTTCGGTGGCAGCTTCGTCGGGCAGCGCCGCCATGATCGCTTTCCCGATGCTCGAAGCGTGCAAAGGGCTGCGCGAGCCCGGACGGTGGAACGCGCGCACCGATTGATGGCTCTCGGCCTGCGAAATGAAAACGACGTAGCCGTCGTCTTCGATGCCCATGTTGACGGTTTCGCCAGTCGCTTCCATCAGTTTGCGCATGGCGCTGCGGCCGGCATCCGCCAGCTTGCGGTTGCGCAGGAACGCGCTGCCGATGCGGAACGCCTGCACGCCGATCAGATACACGCCATGTGAATCGTCGCAGTGGACGAAGCCGCTGGCCTTCAGCGTAGCGAGGATGCGATGGGCGGTTGACGGCGCGATGCCAGCGCGTTGGGCCAGGCTGGTCAGCGATAGGCCGTCGGCTTCGGCGATGACCGCCAGCAGCTTCAGGCCCCGTTCCAGCGCCTGGACCGAGCCGCCGAGATGCGGCGCGAGCGATTGCAGCTCGGCCGGCGCGGTTTTGGCAGCGTGTTGCCGTCCTGCCATTACTCGATTCCTGCGGCCGGTTGCCGCATTGTCCATGACGGAATCATGTCTCATTATGAATTCATAAGGTCAATTTCGCAAGGATAACCGCCGGTCATAAAAAACCCACAGAAATGGAAAACATTTCCATTGTGGTCGGTCTGGCAAGAATGTTATCCGGTATACCAGGGGTCGATTAAGGGGTTGGATAATGGCGCGCACGGCTGAAAATCTGGCGAGTCGTGATTGGGGTGCGTTCTTCTCGGCAGGCGTCGGAGAGTCCGATCCGGAAGTCGCCGGAGCGATCGGCCGTGAAGTCGCGCGTCAGCGTTTCGAAATCGAGTTGATCGCATCCGAGAACATCGTCAGCCGCGCGGTGCTCGAGGCGGCGGGGTCGCCGCTTACCAACAAATACGCCGAAGGTTATCCCGGCCGGCGCTATTACGGCGGCTGCCAATATGTCGACGAGGCCGAGACGCTCGCGATCGAGCGCGCCAAGAGGCTGTTCGATTGCCGCTTCGTCAATGTCCAGCCGAGTTCCGGCAGTCAGGCCAATCAGGCGGTGTTCCTCGCGCTCGCCAAGCCGGGCGACACCATTCTCGGCCTGTCGCTCGCGGCCGGCGGTCACCTGACACACGGCGCGCCGCCCAATCTGTCCGGCAAATGGTTCCATGCCGTGCATTATGGGGTTCGCCGCGACGACCAGCGCATCGACATGGACGAAGTTGCGCGGCTGGCGCGCGAGCACAAGCCGAAGATCATCATTGCCGGCGGCTCGGCCTATCCGCGCACCATCGATTTCGCCGCGTTTCGCAAAGTGGCCGACGAAGTCGGCGCCTTCCTCATGGTCGACATGGCGCATTTCGCCGGCCTGGTTGCCGGCGGCGTGCATCCCAATCCGCTGGCGCATGCGCATGTCGTCACCACGACGACGCACAAGACGCTGCGCGGTCCGCGCGGCGGCATGGTGCTGACCAACGACGAGGCCATCGCCAAGAAGATCGATTCGGCGGTGTTTCCGGGCCTGCAAGGCGGTCCGCTGATGCACATCGTCGCCGCCAAGGCGGTGGCTTTCGGCGAGGCGCTGCGGCCAGCATTCAAGGATTACGCCCGCTCGGTGATCGAGAATTGCCGCGCCATGGGCGAAGTGCTGCGCAGTGCCGGCTTTGATCTCGTCGCCGGCGGCACCGACACGCATCTGATTCTGGTCGATCTGCGGCCGAAGAAACTCACCGGCAACATTGCCGAGAAGAGCCTCGGCCGCGCGCACATCACCTGCAACAAGAACGGCGTGCCGTTCGATCCGGAGAAGCCGATGGTGACGTCGGGTATCCGGCTCGGCGCCGCCGCCGGCACCACGCGCGGCTTCGGCGTTGCCGAGTTCCGCGACGTCGGCCGCATGATCGCCGAAGTGCTCGATGGCCTCGCCGTCAACGGCGAAGCCGGTAACGCCGCTGTCGAAGCGCACGTCAAGGAGCAGGCGATCAAGTTGTGTGAGCGGTTCCCGATTTACTGATCGAGCGAGATGGACTTTTTGCCGGCAATGGCCGCGCGAGCAATTTCAGGGAGGACGTGATGTCAGGTTTCCATGGTCTTTTCATTCCGGGTCCGACGAATTTGCCGTTCCGCGTTCGTCAGGCGATGGATGTGCCGCTCGAGGATCACCGGGCGCCTGATTTTCCGGCCTTCACCCTGCCGCTGTTCCAGGACCTGAAAAAGGTCTTCAAGACGGAAAAGGGCCAGGTCTTCGTATTCCCGAGTTCGGGCACCGGTGGCTGGGAATCGGCGATTTCCAACACCCTGTCGCCGGGCGACGGCGTGCTGGTTGCGGTCTTCGGACAGTTTTCCCACCTGTGGGCCGACATGTGCCGCCGGCATGGCTTGGCCGTCGACGTTATCGAGACCGAATGGGGCGAGGGCGCACCGGCCGAGGAATATCAGCGCCGGCTCGAGGCGGATAAGGCGCACAAGATCAAGGCGGTCCTGGTCTGCCACAACGAGACCGCGACCGGCGTCACCAGCGACGTCGCCGCTGTCCGCAAGGCGCTCGACGCCGCCAAGCATCCGGCGCTGCTCTTCGTCGACGGCGTGAGCTCGATCGCCAGCATCGATTTCCGCATGGACGAGTGGGGCGCCGACGTCGTCGTGTCGGGCTCGCAGAAGGGCTTCATGCTGCCGCCCGGCCTCGCCATCGTCGGCGTCAGCCAGAAGGCGTTGGAGGCCAACAAGAAGGCGCAGCTGCCGCGCTGCTTCTTCGACTACGCCGACATGATCAAGACCAACAAGGACGGCTATTTCCCATACACGCCGGCGACGACGCTGCTACGCGGCTTGCGCGCGTCGCTCGACATGCTCTTCGCCGAAGGTCTCGAGAACGTCTTCGCCCGCCATCATCGGCTGGCGGAAGCGGTCCGGCGCGGCGTCACGGCGTGGGGCCTGACGCTCTGCGCCAAGGAGCCGAAATGGTATTCCGACACGGTGTCGGCAGTCTGCGTGCCGAAGTCCTTCAATAGTGACGACGTGATCAAGGCCGCGTATCACCGCTATCAAGTGTCACTCGGCACCGGCCTGTCGAAGGTTGCCGGCCGCGTCTTCCGCATCGGTCATCTCGGCCACGTCAACGAGATCATGGTGCTGCAAGCGCTCGCCGGTGCCGAGATGGCGCTGCGCGATGTCGGCATCCAGATTCAGCCCGGTTCGGGCGTCGGTGCGGCGGAGGAATATATCCGTGCGACCGCGCCGAAACTCAAATTGGGCAAAGTCGCCTGAGATCCCAAGCCGGAGGATCGGCAATGCGGATCTGTATTTATGGCGCCGGCGCCATCGGCGGCTATCTCGCCGCCGGCCTGAGCACAGTCGACGATGTCGAACTGTCGCTGGTGGCGCGCGGCCCGCATCTGGCGAAGATTCAGCAGTCCGGTTTGAAGCTGCTGATCGAGGGTGAGGAACGCGTCTGTCACCCGGTCGCCACCAGCGATCCTACGACCCTCGGGCCGCAGGATTACGTCATCATCGGTCTCAAGGCGCATCAGGCGTGGGAGACCGCCGAGCAGACGCGCGTGCTGTTCGGCAAGGACACGGCGGTGGTCACCTGCCAGAACGGCGTGCCGTGGTGGTACGGCTTCGGCCTACGCGGTTTCGAGAACATGCGCCTGCAGAGCGTCGATCCGGACAATCGGCAGTGGAACGCCATCGGGCCGGAACGCGCGATCGGTTGCGTCGTCTATCCGGCCACCGACATCGTCAGCCCGGGCGTCGTGCGCCACACCTACGGCAACAAATTCTCGCTCGGCGAGCCGGACGGCACCATCTCCGAGCGCTGCCGCAATCTATCTCAGGTGCTTGAAGCCGCAGGCTTCGACGCGCCCGTGCTTGACGACATCCGCAGCGAAATCTGGCTCAAGCTGTGGGGCAATCTGTGTTTCAACCCGATCAGCGCGCTAACGCGAGCGACGCTCGACATCGTCGCGACACAGCCGGATTTGCGCGCGCTGTCGGTCAAGATGATGTCGGAAGCGCAGGAGATCGCGACCCGCTTCGGTGCCTCGTTCCGCGTCGACATCGAGCGGCGGATCAATGGCGCTGCGCGCGTCGGCGCTCACCGCACCTCGATGCTGCAGGATCTCGAAGGCGGCCGACCGCTGGAAATCGACGCGCTGCTGACCGCCGTGCAGGAGATGGGCCGTTTGGTCGACGTTCAGACGCCTTATATCGATGTCGTCCTGGGCTTGGTGCAGCAGCTCGGCCGTTCCCTGGCGATCTACCCGGCGTTCCGGCCAGCCGCCGCGGAGGTTGCGCAACCACCCCTAATGGTCGGAACATAGGGGCATGTCGCCCGATACCGCGTCGAAGTCGCCGCCGACCATCGTTTTTCTCGACCGCAACACGATGGGACCGGCTGTCCGCGTGAACCGGCCGCGTTTCGACCACGAATGGGTCGAATACAGTACGAGCGCACCGGACCAGGTTGGCGAACGGCTGGCGCGCGCCACCATCGCCGTCACCAACAAGGCGCCGATCCGCGCGCATGATCTCGCCAAGCTGCCGAAGCTGAAGATGATCGCCATTGCGGCCACCGGCTACGACGTCGTCGATGTCGCCGCCTGCCGCGAGCGCGGCATCGTCGTCTCCAACGTGCGCGGCTACGCCATCAACACCGTGGCCGAGCACGCTTTCGCGCTCATCCTGGCGCTGCGCCGCGGAATCGTCGGCTTCCGGCAGGACGTCATCAACGGCGAATGGCAGAAGGCCGGTCAGTTCTGCTTCTTCAACCATCCGATCCACGAGCTGGCGGGCAGCACGCTCGGCATCATGGGCGAGGGCATCATCGGCCAGTCGGTCGCCCGGCTCGGTCAGGCTTTCGGCATGAAGACCCTGTTCGCGGCGCACAAAGGTGTGCAGGGCCTCGGACCGCTCTATACGCCTTTCGAAGAGGTGCTGGAGACGAGCGACATCATCACCCTGCACTGCCCGCTGATGCCGAACACGCGCAACATGCTCGGCATCGCGGAGTTCCGCAAAATGAAGAAGCGGCCGTTGCTGGTCAATACCGCGCGCGGCGGTCTGGTGGTCGAGGCCGACGTCGTGCAGGCGTTGGACGAAGGCCTGCTCTCCGGTATCGGTTTCGATTGCCTGACGTCGGAGCCGCCGCGTCCGGATCATCCGTTCCATGCGATACTCGGCCGGCCGAATGTCATCGTGACGCCGCATGTCAGCTGGGCGAGCGACGAGGCGATGCAGGTCCTGTGGAACCAGGTCGTGAGCCACATCGAGAATTTCCACGCGGGCCAGCCGTCCAATGTCGTGGCGGGCTGAGCGGTCGATGAAGGAGCGCTGAAAGCCGAAGACGACGACGCGAAGGAGCGCGCATGCAGCTGCACGAATTCCAAGCCAAGGATCTCCTGCGTCGTTATCGGGTCGATACTCCTCGGGGCCAAATCGCGTTGACGCCTGACGAAGCTGCGGCGGCGGCACGCCAGATCGGATCGGATTCTCTCTTCGTCAAAGCGCAGATTCTCGCCGGCAGCCGCGCCGCCGCGGGCGGCGTG
>JBAVMB010000188.1:0-1590 GCA_049689615.1 Allostellaceae bacterium | reverse complement strand
CTGCCGCGTCACCTTTTCGATGTCGCGCAGAAAGCCCTTTTCGGAGTGATCGCAGAACGAGATCGCGATGCCATCGGCGCCGGCGCGCGCGGTGCGGCCGATGCGATGGACGTAGCTTTCGGGCACGTTGGGCAGCTCGAAGTTGATGACGTGGGTGATGCCGTCGATGTCGATGCCACGCGCCGCAATATCAGTCGCGACCAGCACGCGGGTGCGGCCGTCGCGGAAATTGCCGAGCGCCCGCTGGCGCTGGCTCTGCGACTTGTTGCCGTGGATGGCTTCGGCGCCGATGCCGCCCTTGGCAAGACCTTCGGCGACGCGGTTGGCGCCGTGCTTGGTGCGGGTGAAGACCAACGCACGGGCGATCGTCTTGTCACCGAGCAGCGAGGCGAGCAGCGCCCGCTTGTTGCCGGTGTCGACGAACATGACGCGCTGTTCGATGCGCTCGACCGTGGTGGCGGCGGGCGTCACTTCGACGCGCACCGGATCCTTGAGAAGCGTGCCGATGAGACGGTTGATCTCGTCCGGCATGGTAGCCGAGAACAGCAGCGATTGGCGCTGCTTCGGCAATAGTGGGGCGATGCGGCGGATGTCACGGATGAAGCCCATGTCGAGCATGCGATCGGCCTCGTCGAGGACGAAGACCGATACGCCGTCGTAGCGCACATGACCCTGCTGGTGCAGGTCCAGGAGCCGGCCGGGCGTGGCGACCAGGATGTCGATGCCACGGCGAAGCGCATCGACCTGCGGGCCCTGGCTGACGCCGCCGAAAATCACGGCCGTGCGCAAGCCCATATGGCGGCCATAGCTACGGAAGCTGTCGGCAATCTGCAACGCCAGCTCGCGCGTCGGCGTCAGCACCAGCGCGCGCATGGAATTGCGCGGCGCCTGCACGCGATTTGCCGCCAGACGCTGAAGGATCGGCAGCGCGAAGGCCGCCGTCTTGCCGGTACCGGTCTGGGCGATGCCGAGCAGATCGCGCCCGGCGAGGAGATGCGGAATCGCCTGCGCCTGAATGGGCGTCGGGTGTTCGTAGTTTTCCGCGCGCAACGCGCGCTGGATCGGCTCGACGAGGGCGAGCTCGGAAAAGGAAAGAGTCACTGTGTTATTGCTTTCTATCGATACGGCCGTGCGCGCAGGCGCGGCGGCCTGTGTTTCTGGCTTGCCTCGCGCGAAACCGAGGTGCCGTGTTATTGATGATTTCTCGAAACTGGGGGCGCTGGGGATCGAAATCCACCGCGCTTCGCGCGATCGCGAGAATGTAGTGGCGCTTACATGGGCCCGCTTCGGCCCGAAGTCAACCGAATAACGCCAGCGCCGACGAATTGCCGCAGCGGTTAACGAAAGATCACCGCCACCGAAACCGCCGCTACTTCGTCAGCGGTGCGGTTGGGCTAGTGGGCACAGCGGGCGCGGCCGGCTTGGCAGGCGCTGTCGGCGTCGCCGGCGCGGATTGCGTCGTCGCCGGCTG
This sequence comes from Allostellaceae bacterium, assembly GCA_049689615.1. Taxonomy (GTDB): domain Bacteria; phylum Pseudomonadota; class Alphaproteobacteria; order ATCC43930; family CGMCC-115725; genus REEB95. The sequence continues at coordinate 119 of JBAVMB010000188.1, read as the reverse complement.
ATCCATGACCGAGCTCGGCGCGCGGCTGTGCGCCGCGAGGATCGCCAGCGCGATGCTGGTGGCGAAGAAGCTGGCGGCGAGGATTGCCGTGGTGCGCGTCAGCAGGTTGGCGGTGGAAC
>JBAVMB010000187.1:0-1658 GCA_049689615.1 Allostellaceae bacterium | reverse complement strand
TGACGAAGGTGATCGCGATCGGCGGCACCTCGAGTGCCAGCAAATCGACGAGCGCCTGATTGAGCCGCGTATAGTCCGTTTTCGTCATGATTTCCTGCGCCCCACAGCCGACGCGCGAGCGCCGGTCGGTGCTCCCCGGTTGGTTATCGCTTGATTAATTGTCCGCCAGCTTTAGGGCCCGCGCCGCCAATGTCAACGCCCAATGGCCAGAATCCGGTGCGGTTGGAAGGCGTCGCAAAGCGCATGTAACACTGCACATCGCTGGTCCCGACTTAAGTAATTTCCAACCAGGCCGCCGGTAGGATACCCGGACGATGTTCTATCAACTGCGCAAGCAGATCCGGACGCGACGCTTCGAATGGATCACGCGCGGTATCCGCGCGACGCCGTCGGTCCGCGTGATCGCCGCGCCGTGGACCTTCGTCAGCATGGTCGGCGACGACGACGTGCAGCTTTATTTGCTGGCGATGAAAACGCTCTATAGCCGGCTGGGTCGCGGCAATGTCGTGGCGATCGTGGCCAACACCATGCCACAGGCGCGGCGCGACCTGCTCGCCGAGCACTTCGAGGGCATCCACATCGAAGCGCTCGAGGCCATCGACACCGGGCGCTGCCAGCGCGGCGGCACCTGGGAGCGGCTGATCTACATCCTCGACCGCGCGCGCGACGGCTATGTCGTTCAAGTCGATTGCGACACCCTGGCGATTGGCACCGAACTCGACGAAGTCGCCTACTGCCTGACGAATAACCTGCCGTTCACGTTGAGCGACGGCTGGCCGCTGGTGACGATGCGGGCAGCGGCAGAAGCGGCGCGGGACATTTCAAGCAATCAGCCGGGCATCGTCGCCGAACGCGTCTTCGACCGTTATCCCAACTGCGATCGCTTGCTTTATATCCGCGGCTCCTCCGGGTTCACCGGCTTCGCCAAAGGCGCGTTCAGCCGCGACCGGCTCGAGGAATTCGACGCCATCATGTCGAAGCTGACCGGCGCTGGCTGGCGCGGCTGGGGTACCGAGCAGTGTGCGTCGAATTTCGTTACTGCGAATTCGCCGCGTCCGGTCATTTTGCCGTATCCGTCCTATTCCTGCTTCTTTCCGGGCGGCCCGCGCGCTGAAGCCAAGTTCCTTCACTTCATTGGCAGTCACCGGTTCGACGAGAATTTCTACGGCCAGCACGCCCTTGCAGCGATTGCCGATCTCGCCGCAACGCCGACGCAGGAACGCGTCGTCCGCGCGCCGACCCAAACCACCGGCTGAGACGCAAGGGCCCGACGTCCGCTAGCTCCTAGCCCGGCACCTGGACTATGGTCCGCGGCGCACGCGCCGAGACCGGAGTCATGCTGCTTCTCACATTTGCCAAAGGCATCGTCGTCGGCCTTATCCTCGCGGTTCCGGTCGGCCCGGCGGGCATGTTGTGCGTGCGCCGCACGATCGTCGAAGGCGCGATCTTCGGGTTGGTCTCGAGTTTGGGCGCCGCCTGCGCCGACGCATCCTTCGGCGCAATCGCCGGCTTCGGTCTAACCTTCATCCGCGACTGGCTGTTCGCCTGGCGCGACACGCTCGGCGTCGGCGGCGGCGTGTTTCTGCTGATCGTCGGTGTGAAGGGTCTGATCGTGCCGCGCCCGGTGCAGATCGGGCCAATCGGACACGAGCGTCTTG
>JBAVMB010000186.1:0-5115 GCA_049689615.1 Allostellaceae bacterium | reverse complement strand
GCGAAAAGCTCCTCGCGAACCGCCTGCTCCGAGCGAATGGCAAAGGCAAGACCGTTGCGCGTATTGATCGTGGCCCGCCAGAGCCGCAGCAAGGCCTTAGAGCCCCGCCGCGGCCGGCATCGGCTTGGCCTTGCCGACGCGTTCCTGCTTGAGCAGTTCCGCGATCAGGAAAGCCATGTCGATCGACTGCTCGGCATTGAGGCGCGGATCGCAGACGGTGTGGTAGCGATCGTTCAGGTCCTCGTCGGTGATGGCACGCGCGCCGCCGATGCATTCGGTGACGTCCTGACCGGTCATTTCGAAGTGCACGCCGCCGGCATAGCTGCCCTCGCCTTCGTGCACGGCGAAGAAGCCGCGGACCTCGCGGAGAACCTGATCGACGGCGCGGGTCTTGTAGCCGGTCTTGGAGACAATGGTGTTGCCGTGCATCGGATCGCAGCACCACACGACTTTGCGCCCTGCCTTCTTCACCGCGCGCACCAACGGCGGCAGCTTGGCCTCGACCTTGTCGGCGCCCATGCGTGCGATCAGCACCAGACGGCCAGGCTCGTCCTCGGGATTGAGGACGTCGATGAGCTTCAGCAAATCGTCCGCCGGCAGCGACGGGCCGCATTTGAGGCCAATCGGATTCTTGACGCCGCGCATGAACTCGACATGTGCGCCGTCGAGCTGGCGCGTGCGGTCGCCGACCCAGAGCATGTGCGCCGAGCAGTCGTACCAGTCGCCGGTGGTGCTATCGACGCGCGTCAGCGATTGCTCGTACGGCAGCAGCAGCGCCTCGTGCGAGGTGAAGAGATCGGTCTCGCGGATCTGCGGCGTCGTCTCGCTGGTCAGGCCGCAGGCCGCCATGAAGTCGAGCGTCTCGGTCAGCCGGTCGGCCAGTTCCTGATAGCGCGCGCCGGCCGGGCTTTGCGACACGAAGCCCTGCGTCCACGAATGCACGCGATGGAGATCGGCGTAGCCGCCTTGTGCGAAAGCGCGCAGCAGATTGAGCGTCGCGGCCGATTGGCTAAAGGCCTGGAGCATGCGCTGCGGATCGGGCGTGCGCGAAGCCGAGGTGAACTCCATGCCGTTGATGATGTCGCCGCGATAGGCCGGCAGCGTGATGCCGTTCTGGGTTTCGGTATCCGCGCTGCGCGGCTTGGCGAATTGCCCGGCCATTCGGGACACTTTGACCACGGGGCACGCGGCCCCATAGGTGAGCACCACGGCCATCTGCAGCAGGACGCGGAAGGTGTCGCGGATGTTGTTGGGGTGGAACTCGGCGAAGCTTTCCGCGCAGTCGCCTCCTTGCAGCAGGAAAGCCTTGCCGGCGACCACATCGGCCAGCGCAGCCTTCAGCCGCCGCGCCTCGCCGGCAAAAACCAGCGGCGGATAACGCGTCAGCGTCGCCTCGACGGCGGCGACCGCCTTGGCGTCGGGATAGTCGGGCGCCTGCTTGACGGGCTTCGACCGCCAGCTATCAGGCGTCCATTTCGCTTTGGTGGCCATGGGTTATGCGGCTTTGCTGCTGGCGCAATAAGTAGCGGCTTTCGCCTGCTTTTTCCAGCGAAAGGGCCGCACAGCAGGTATTCGGCGGCGCCCGACAGAGGTATGGGCCCGGCCACTGAACACGTCTTGCGCTTATTGGGCCGCGGCGGGACGCGCGGCGATCGGCTTCGCCGGTTCCTAGTGGCTCGTCGGTGCCGGCACGTCCGTCTTGCTGTCCGACTTGTTGGCGTCCGGCGGCGCGGGTGTCGGCGTCGGCGGTGACGCTGCCGGCGTGATCGACGTCGGCGGAGCAGACGCCGCCGCAACCGGCTGCGCAATCGGCGGCACCACCGCGTGACCGCCCGACTTGTCGGTGACCGGAGCCGGCGACGGCGTCGGCGGCGGTGCCGAGGCGGCCGTGTAGTCCGGTACGATGCGCGCCTGCTTGCCGAAAATGACGAGCACTTTCTGTCCAACCGGAATGGGCTTGTCTTGCCGCTGCGTCACCGACACCAAATCGTCCTTGGTTCCGCGCACGATGTATTCCCAGCCGGTGGTGCTACCGGTGGTGTGCTCGACGGCAGAGCCGATCAGGCCGCCGGCCAAAGCGCCGCCAACCGCACCAAGTGCACGCATCACGCTGTCTTCGCCGGCCTGAGTTCCGAGTACGCCGCCGGCGGCGCCACCGGCAACGGCACCGACTGTGCCGTCGGATTGGATTTCGACTTGGCGAAAGCCGATGACGACGCCGGCCTCGACCTTGTCGGCTTGCTGCACGGCATCGCCGGCATAGACATCGGGCGAGTAATCGGGAGAGCAGCCAGCAACGGCGACAGCGACGGCGGCAGCGAACAGGCCGAAGCCGGCAAGGCGCGACACGATCCCTCCGCGAAGAGCTCTGCGCGGCATACGGAATCGATTCGACAGTGTCGCGTGACTTTCCTGTGGCGGCCGGCACCGCGGCTGCCTGTGACAATTTCGAGACTCCGAAGCGAGTCGGGATTTACGCGGTGTTCGACTCACTATAAGGCGGTTGTGTCCGTCACGAGCATGGGGACCCAGTCATGAATAAGCAGGGGTTGGTTGACGCTGTTGCCCAAGCGGCGAGCTTGAAAAAGACGCACGCCGAGGGAGCAATTGATGCGGTGCTCGAATGCATCAGCGGCTCGCTGAAAAAGGGCAACGAGGTTCGGCTCGTCGGTTTCGGCACTTTCCGCGTCGCACAACGCGCGGCGAGCGAAGGCCGTAATCCGCGTACCGGCGAGACGATCCATATTGCCGCGCGCAAGGTGCCGCGTTTCCGCGCCGGCAAGGAACTGAAGGAAGCCGTCTCCTAAACGTCCGGTTTTCTATCCGGACGTCGTCTTTTTAATTGCCGCGTGCGAACGACGCGCGGCGAGGTGGTGGTTCGTCCGATCGGTTACCGCAACCGCGCGGTGACCGGAGGATGGTGTGGTGAGCGAACGTACGGGCGACGCGCAGCGGCTTTGGATTCCCGGCCTGTCACGGTTTTATGATGCGGCTGTGCCGGCGAGCTATGTGCTGATGCGCGTTTGCCTCGGTCTGATGCTGGTGCCGCACGGCGCCGACAAACTCTTTAGCGACGGTGTGTTGCACACGGCGCAAGGCCTGACCAAGCTTGGATGGCCGGTGCCGCTGTTCTGGGCGTGGGCGGCGTGCATCATCGAATTCTTCGGCGGCTTAATGTTGGCCGTCGGGCTTCTCACCCGCATCGCCGCGGCGGCGATCGCCATCGAAATGGCCGTAATATCGTTCGCCATCCTGTGGCCCACATGGGATTGGGCACGCCACGGCATGGAATACATCTTCGTAATGGGCGTCTTCGCCTTCGCTATGGCGCTCCGGGGCGGCGGACCGTATTCGGTCGATCGGCTGCTCGGCACGGAGCTTTGACCGCGGTCGTTCAAGCCAAAAGTGGCACCACTTATTCCTGATCTAGCTCAAGGGACAAGCGCACGCGGCGCGCAATACTGCGCCGATGGAAGATGAAAGCGAAACCCTGCTGCGCGACTTGCAGCGGTACCGTTTTCTGTTGCGGAATTTTCCGCAAGATCAACGTTTGGCGCGGGCGTTATTGCGTCTCATCGGCGAAACCGAATTGCGGTTGCGCGAGCTCGGAGTGCACGAAATTCCGCGCTGACGCAGCTCGATCTCATATCCTTCCGTCAGCAATTCGTCGCTGATATCCATTCCGAAGTAGTTGCCGGGCCCAAGATAATCGACGACATAGACGCCGCCGCGCAAACACCCGCAACCGATGTCGATCAACTTCGATTGCGGCGTCAGACCGTTCGCACGCAGGAAGTCGAATTGCAGCGTGCCGATTTCGTCCCACAACCCGCCGACGAGCTCGCGATGGCGCTTCTCCGCGACGCCGCGGCCGATCGCGTCGCTATTGTAGTAAATGTTCAGGTTGGCTTGCGAACTCATCGGATCCCGCTGCAACGGCGGATAGACTGCGCGACCGACGGTTTACGATCGGTAACGGCACGATGCGGGCGCGCGGACGATTGGCGACGACCGACGATCGCCACATTTGCATCAAATTCGTATTGCCGCGGGGCGGGCAGTCGCCTTCAGGCGTTGCCCTCTCCCCTGGCCGCACCGTTATGGCCGGCATTGGTCGCCGGCGGCGCCCGCTCGGCGGCGCCTGCCGCCCCAGCAGGCGCACCCGCTTCGAGCAATGCGCGGATGCGCGCCGCCAGATCTTCGCGGGCGAACGGCTTCTGCATCAATTCGACGCCGGGCTCGATGCGGCCGCGATCGACCACCACGTCCTGCGGATAGCCGGTCATGAACAGCACCTTGATGTCGGGCTGTATGATTCGTGCCTGATCGGCAAGATGACGGCCGTTGATGCCGGGCATGACCACGTCGGTCAACAGCAGATGAATCCGGCGATTGGGCTGCGCCACCATCTCGAGAGCGGCAGCGGCGTTGGCGGTTTCGAGCACGTGATAATTGAGCTCGCGCAGGATCTCGGCGACGTAGCCGAGGACACTCGGATCGTCCTCGGCGATCAGGATGGTTTCGCCGTGGCCGGGCCGTGCGGCGGCAATCGAAGCGGCGGCGGCCCGCACCGCTTCAGGGACCGCGGCGGCGACGAAATGCGGCAGCAGGATGCGGATGGTCGTGCCGTGGCCAACGACGCTGTCGATCTCAACCGTGCCTTTCGACTGTTTGGCAAAACCGTAAGCCATGCTGAGACCTAGCCCCGTGCCTTTGCCGACCGGCTTGGTCGTGAAAAACGGCTCGAAGGCGCGGGCCACGGTCTCGGGCGACATGCCGGTGCCGGTGTCGCTCACCGACAGCATGACGTAGCGGCCGGGCGCGAGATCGTTGGCCTGTGCAGCGTCGGCATCAAGCGTGACGTCGGCGGTGCGGATCGCAACACGGCCGCCGTGCGGCATGGCGTCGTGCGCGTTGATGACGAGATTCAGGACGACGGTCTCGAGCTGGTTGGCGTCGCAGAAGCAAGGCGGCAGGTTGGGCGCAAGGGTGAATTCGTAGCGGATGGTTTCGCCCTGGGTCCGGCGGATCAGGTCCGACATACCGCTGACCAGCTTGTTGACGTCGACGGCACGCGGCCGCAACGGCTGCTTTTGCCCATAGGCCAACAGACGC
>JBAVMB010000185.1:0-5090 GCA_049689615.1 Allostellaceae bacterium | reverse complement strand
GTTTGGCGCAGGAACTGGTGACGCGCGACAAGGTGCAGTTCCTCATCGGTGTGGTTTGGACGCCGTGTGGTTTGGCGATCTGCCCGATCGCGAACGAGGCCAAGGTGCCGTTCATCAGCACCAACGCTGCCGGCGTCACCATGCCGCGCCTGACACCGTATTTCGCGCGCACATCCTTCACGCTGTGGCAAGTCGCTCTGCCGATGGGCAAATGGGCGGCGCAGCACGGGTACAAGCGCGCTTATGTCGCCGTCAGTGATTTCGCGCCAGGCCACGAAGCCGGCGATGCCTTCACCAAAGGCTTCACCGACGGCGGCGGCAAGATCATCGGCAGCGTCGCCTTCCCGCTGCAAAATCCGGATTTCGTCCCGTTCCTGCAGCGCGCCAAGGATGCAAAGCCTGATGTCCTCTTCCTCTGGGTGCCGGCGGGGCCGCAAGCGACGCAGGCGATGAAGGCGTATAACGATCTCGGCCTCAAGAGCGCCAAGGTGACCGTCGTCAGCACGCAGGACTTGGTGCCGGATGAGCAGTTGCCGCTGATGGGAAACACGCCGCTTGGCCTGATCACCTCGGGCACCTATACGACCGCGGCCAACCGTCCGGCCAACAAGGCGTTCCTCGCGGCGTGGAACAAGGAATACGGCAATGCGCTGATTCCGGATTTCATGGCGGTGGACAGCTGGGATGGCATGAACATGCTGTACGATGTCATTAAACAGACCAAGGGCAAGTTCACCGCCGATCAGGCGATGGCGATCATCAAACACTGGAAGGATCCGAACAGTCCGCGTGGTCCGATCAGCATCGATCCCGATACGCGCGACATCGTTCAGAACGTCTATATCCGACGGGTCGAGGCGGTGAATGGCAAGTTGGCGAACGTCGAGTTCGAAACCATCCCGAACGTCAAGGATCCATGGAAGGAGATGCACCCGGCGCAATAGCTGCTGGGGGCGGTAGCGAGTTGGTGGGCATCGGCGTGGGCAGGGCGTGCGGTGCGAATTGCCTGCGTCGCGCCCCTGCCCTAGGATATATTCTATAGAACAATTGAAATCCGCGCCGCGAGCGCGGATCAAACGGGGAGGGCGAGACATGCACGTACAACGCACGTGGTTTTACGGCGCCGCAGCGGCGGCGTTGGGTGCGGCGCTGGCATTTCCGGCCGCGGCCGAGACCGTCAAGATCGGCATCATCACCACCTATTCCGGGCCGTTGGCGCCGCCTGGTATCTCGATGGACAAGGGTCTCACCCTTTACGCCAAGCTGCACAGCAAGGACCTACCCAAAGGCGTGACGGTCGAGATCATCCGCCGTGACGACACCGGCATCGCGCCGGACGTCGCCAAGCGCCTTGCGCAGGAACTGATCACCCGCGATCACGTCAACATTATCGGCGGCGTGGTCTATTCGCCCAATGCGTTGGCGATGGCGCCGGTGATGACCGAGGCCAAAATGCCGTTCGTCGACATGAATGCGGCCGCCGCGGTTCTCACCACCAAGTCGCCCTATATCGTGCGCGACTCCTTCACCTTGCAGCAGATCTCGATGCCGATGGGTGAGTGGGCCGCGAAGCACGGCTTCAAGGAGGCCTATACCGTCGTCAGCGATTATGCGCCGGGATGGGACGCCGAAGACGGATTCAAGATCGGCATTGAGCACGACGGCGGCAAGGTCGTCGGCTCGGTGCGCGTGCCGGTGCAAAACCCGGATTTCACGCCGTTCCTGCAGCGCGTCAAGGACCTCAAACCGAAGAGCCTGTTCATCTTCGTGCCGGGCGGTCCGCAATCGACGCAGATGATGAAGACCTATAACGAGCTCAATTTGAAACAAGCCGGCATCACGCTGGTGACGACGCAGGACTTGCTGATCGATAGCGAGTTGCCGAAGATGGGCGATATCCCGCTCGGCGTTGTCAGCTCGGGCAGCTATTCGGCGGCGGCCACGCGACCGGCCAATAAGGCCTTCGTCGCTGCATGGCACAAGGAATACGGCGCCAACGACGTTCCGGACTTCGTCGCCATCCAAGGTTGGGACGGCATGGCGATGATCTATGACCTGATCAAGAAGACCGGCGGCAAGTTCACCGGCGACCAGGCGATAAAGATTCTGCGGAACTACAAGACCACGGAAAGCCCGCGCGGTCCGTTCATGATCGATCCGCTGACCGGCGACATCGTTCAGAACATTTACATCCGTCGGGTCGAGAAAGTCGACGGCAAGCTCGCCAACGTCGAGTTCGAAACTTTCCCGATGGTCAAGGACCCGTGGAAGGAAATGCACGCGTCGGCGAAATAGGGCGCGTTCGGATCGAGGTGATGATCGCCGGCGCCACTCTGCGCGCCGGCGATCGCGTCTCGGGGCTCGCGTTGCCTGTCCGCCGCAATTCACCCTATAGTGACGTTCCGGGACCACGTCTTAAATCCTTGACAGAATGAGCGAAATTCTCTCGGCCGCTGTCAGTATCGGGTTCTTCGGCCTGGCTTTCGCGATGGTCCTGTACCTGATCTCGGTCGGCCTGTCGGTGACGATGGGCCTGATGGGTTTCATCAACCTGGCGCACGGCGTCTTCGCCATGTTCGGCGGCTACGCCGTGACGACGTTGATGAACAACTACGGCATGCCATTCTGGTTGTCGCTGATCTGCGCAGTCGTGATCGTCGCCGCGATCAGCGTCGTGTTCGAGCGGGTGCTCTACCGCCGTCTTTATGGCGGCGATGAGCTCGACCAGGTGCTCCTGACCATCGGCCTCGTGTTCATGTCCGTGGCTGTCGCCAAGTACTTCTGGGGGCCGTTGGCGCAGCTCTTCCAGCCGCCGCTCGAGCTGCGTGGTCAGGTCGATCTCGGCTTCCGCGAGTTTCCCGCCTATCGCAGCTTTCTCATCGTCTGCGGCGCTGTATTGGTCACCGGCCTTTGGTTGGCGCTCGACCGCACGCGCTTTGGCGCCAAGATCCGCGCGGCGGTCGACAATCTGCGCATGGCGCAGGCGGTCGGGATCAATACATCGGGCTTGTTCACCGTCGCCTTCGCGCTCGGCAGCGGTCTCGCGGCCTTGGGTGGCGGCCTTGGCGCCGAACTGCTGCCGATCTATCCCGGTTACGCCACCGACTATCTGGTCTATTTTCTGATCGTCGTCTCGGTGGGTGGCCTGGGTTCGATCCGCGGCCCGTTCCTGGCGGCGTTGCTGCTCGGCATCGCGGATACCGCGTTCAAATATCTACTGCCCGAGATCGGCTCTTTCTTCATCTATGCGCTGACGCTGGTGCTGCTGATGTGGCGGCCGCGCGGTCTCGTCGGACGCTCGTAATGGCCGCAGTCGCCGAACGTATCATCGCCAGCGCCGCTGAAACCTTCGCCCGCCGTCATCGCTTTCGCGGGTACGAGGCACTGCCGTGGCTGGTGGCGCTCGCCGGCTATTTCGCGTTTCCAGATTATCTGGCGCTCGGCTCGCAGATCCTTGCCACGGTCCTGTTCGCACTGTCGGTCGACCTGGTGCTCGGCTATGCCGGGATCATCACCTTGGGCCAGGCCGCCTTCTTCGGTACCGGTGCCTATGCCGCTGGGTTACTCGCGGCGCACGGCATGGGTGCGCCGGTTATCGGACTGCTGGTCGCGGCGGCGGTTGCGGCGCTGGTCGGTTTGATCTCGGGGATCGTGGTGCTGCGTACCCATGGTCTGACCCAGTTGATGATGACGCTGATGGTCGCGGTGATGCTGCACGAGGCGGCCAACAAGGCGAACACCGTCACCGGCGGCGCCGACGGCCTTCAGGGCATGGAAGTCAGCCCGGTTCTTGGTTTCTTCCATTTCGACCTCTACGGCAACACCGCCTATTTCTATTGCCTGATCGTGCTGTTCATCTGCTGGTTCCTCCTGCGCCGAATCGTCCATTCGCCGTTCGGCCGGTCGCTCACCGGCATCCGCGAAAATGAGGCGCGCATGCACGCGATCGGCTCGCCGGTTTTCAGGCGCCGTCTTGTTGCCTACACGATTTCGGCGGCGATGGCCGGCGTTTCGGGCGCACTTGTGGCGCAGACGACGCAGTTCGTTGCCACCGATGCGCTCGGGTTCGAGCGATCGGGCAACGTTCTCATCATGCTGCTGCTGGGCGGTATTGGCCGGCTCTATGGCGCGTTCATCGGCGTGCCGCTCTACATGATTGCGCAGGATCGCTTTGCGGCGATCGATCCGGTCTATTGGTATTTCTGGATCGGCCTGCTGCTCGTGTTGATGGTGATGTTCGCTCGCGGCGGCGTGATTGGCATCATTGATCGCGTCGGCGCATTGCTCAGGCGGCGGCGATGAGCGAGACCGCCACGCCCGCGGCACTTGAAACCCGCGGATTGTGCAAGAATTTCGGCGCGTTGACGGTTGCGAACAGCATCGATTTCCGGCTGGCGCGCGGCGCGCGCCAAGCGCTCATCGGCCCTAACGGTGCCGGTAAGACGAGCTTCGTCAATTTGGTCACCGGCGTTCTCCATCCCAACGACGGCCGCATTCTGCTCGACGGCGCCGATATCACGCCGCTGTCGCAGGCGCAGCGTGTCAAGCGCGGCATCGTGCGCACTTTCCAGATCACGACGTTGTTCCGTGGGCTGTCCGTGCTGGAGAATGTCACCCTGGCGGTATCCGAACGCCTGGGCAGCGGCGGCGATATCCACCGCCCGGCTGGCAGCCGCCGCCACATCATCGACGAAGCCTACGCGCTGCTCGAGCGGCTCAGCCTGCATGACCAAGCGCTGCGTCCTGTGAAGGAGCTGGCCTACGGCCGGCAGCGCCTGGTTGAGATTGCGGTCGCGCTCGGCTTGTCACCCAAGGTGCTGCTTCTGGACGAGCCGGCGGCCGGCGTGCCGTCGTCGGAATCGGGCACCATCGTTGACACGATCGAGCGGCTGCCGCCCGACATCGCGCTGCTCATCATCGAGCACGACATGGACCTGGTATTTCGCCTCGCGCGCCGGATCACGGTAATGGTCGCCGGCCAGATTCTGGTCGAAGGCGCGCCGCAGGAGATCGCCGCCGACGCACGGGTGCGGCAGGTCTATCTCGGCGAGCGGGCGCACGCATGAACGCGTTCAAGCAGAGCCTGGTGG
>JBAVMB010000184.1:0-1731 GCA_049689615.1 Allostellaceae bacterium | reverse complement strand
GGGCAGGTGCTAGATGCCGCCCCAGACTTCGGTCGCAACCTCGGCCACGAGGGCCAGCTTGCGGCGTTCAAGGTCGATCGCCAACTTGTTGCCGTGATGCGAGCTGGCGAAGCCGCATTGCGGACTGAGGCAGAGATAATCGAGCGGCACGTATTTCGCTGCGGCGTCGATGCGGCGTTTGAGCGTGTCCTTCGATTCGAGTTCCGGCCGTTTGGTGCTGACGAGGCCTAATACGACATACTTGCCCTTGGGTACGAAGCGAGGCGGCTCGAAGCCGCCCGAACGCTCGTCGTCATATTCGAGGAAGAAGCCGTCGACCGCCGCGCTGAACAATCCTTCGGCGACAGCGTCATAGGCGCCTTCGGCCATCCACATGCTTTGGAAATTGCCGCGGCAGGTGTGCATGGTGACGCGCAGGCCGGGCGGCCGCTCGGCGATCAACCCGCTGATGATCAGCGCGTAACGCGCCGGCAACGCGGCCGGGTCCTCACCGTCGCGCCGGACCTGGGCGCGAATCTGTTCGTCGCACAGCGTGGCGAATGAGACGTCGTCGATCTGCAGATAGGTCAGGCCGGCCGCGACAAGGTCCGTGATCTCGGCGCGATAGGCGGCAGTGATGTCGGACCAGAATTCTTTGATATCGGGATAGGCCGCCGCACTTACTACTTTGCGACCGCCGCGCATGTGGAGATAAGTCGGCGCCGGAATGCACACTTTCGGCGTGCGGCTGGTGGCGCCTTTGAGAAATTTGAAATCGTCGAGCAGCACCGGCCGGTTGCGGCGGACCTTGTCGCGCACCACCAGCATCGAGCGCGTCTCGGCTGTCTTGCCGCGCTCGCCGCGAAAGCCGAGCGCATATTGCGCCTGCGTTGCAACGATACCGCTAAAGCCGGTGAGAAAATCAACATGCCAGAATGCACGGCGGAATTCTCCGTCGGTGATGCCGCGCAGGCCCACCGATTCCTGCAACTGTACTGCTTCTTTGATCGCGCGATCCTCGATTGTGCGCAGCTACGCCCTCGTAATTTCACCTTTGGCAACCTGCTCGCGTGCGGCATGCAGCTCCGGCGGGCGCAGCAGCGATCCGACCTGATCGGCACGGAACGGCGGTTGGGTGGTCTTGGCCATGGCATCCTTCCCGGCTGGCAATTTTTCTATCACCCGATAGACGTTTCTTCTATCGTCCGCCGGTTGCCGAACGAGGAGCCGGACCATGCCGTCTGCCCGCGGCGCGCGGACCGTTGGTCCGCGTCGGCGTGCCGAGGAGATCATCGATGCCGCCGCCGCGGTCTTTGCCGAGCGCGGCTATCACGGCGCCTCGACCCAGGACGTCGCCGATCGCCTCGGCATGCGCCAGGCAAGCCTCTATTATTACTTTCCGTCGAAAGAAACCGCGTTGGAGCAGGTCTGCCTGCGCAGCGTTGGCGACTTTGTTGAGCGCGCGCAGGCGATTGCCGGCGGCCATGGTGGCGCCGCCGACAAGCTGGCCGCGCTGATCCAGAGCCACTTGGCGCCGGTTGAGACCCGTGGCGATTACGTACGCTGTTTCCTGCGCGAGCGCCGGTTTCTGCCGCGCGACAGTGCGCGGCGCATCGGCCGCGTCGCGCGGCGTTACGAGGGCGTTCTGCAGGGTGTGATCGAGGCCGGCATCGAAGCGGGCGAGCTGCGGCGCGATCTCGATCCGCGGTTGACGACCTTGGCGCTGATCGGCATGTGCAATGCGGCGATGGA
>JBAVMB010000183.1:0-6749 GCA_049689615.1 Allostellaceae bacterium | reverse complement strand
CTGTCGATCCGCTCAATTTCGCGCGCCACCAGGCCATAGGCGACATAACTCGCGCCGGCGCAGCCATAGCCGTGAATGGTCGAGCCGAGAAACCCGAGCGCGCCCATCTCGTTCAGGATCGCGCGATCGAAGTGCTCCTCACGGAACGCTTTCAGCACGCGCGGCATCAGCTTGTCCTGCGCATAGGCACGCGCGGCGCCGCGCACCAGGCGTTCGTCCTCGGACAGCAGATCGTCGAAGCGCAACGGATCCTGCCAGTCGAACACCGCCTTGCCGCCAGCCTTCGGCTTAGGCGATTTCTCCTGGCGCGCGGGAGCGGAGGTCATGCCGCCCGTCTTAGTTTGAATTCAGGCCCCTGGCAACTGGCCGTCAGGCGGGTTTGAGGCTCGGCCGGCGCAGCGCGAAACGTGCGAAGGCGGCAATCGTCAGCGGCGCAACGATACCCAATACGATCCAGGCCGGCCGCACGCCGGTTTCAAACGACAAGTCGGCCATCAGCACGCGCATGATCGTCACGTGGTACGCGAAGTGGAAATAAACCGCTTCGAGGAGCGCAATGAACGGCCCAGCGGCTAGGCTGAGAAGCGTAACGCTCCACAACGGCACCGGTCGGCGACCATAAAACCAGGCGAGTGCGCGCCAGCCCATCAGCCATGCGAACAGGCCGATCATTACCGTCGGCTGCCATTCATCGAGCTTCGATTGCAGGAAGAAGTGCACGAGGCCGAAGACACCGATGAGATAGACGAAGCGATGCAGTATCTGCCAGCGCCGCGCTCCCATGCGCCGGACCATGCCATCGGTCGAAGTCGCCGCGAGCGCGGTGAGGCCCAACAGCGCGATGAAGCCGATCGACAAATAGACGCGCTTCAGAATCTCGCTGGCGACGGTATCGAGGTTGTAGGCTTCGCTGACGATATAGAGGCTGAAATGCACCGCGATGTAAGCGAAGGCGCCGACGCCTAACATGCGCCGAATCAGATTGAGCCGCGGCCAGGCGAGCATCCGCGTTAGCGGGCTTACGCTCAGCGCAAGGAACAGGATACGTAGCGTCCACTGGCCGATTTCGAGTAGCGCCTCGTCCAGTGGCCGCGCGCCGAGCCGATGGGTGGCAAAGCGATACGCCACCCACAAGGCTGGAAAGAACAGCGCGACAAAGACCGTGGTCTTGAGCGGCGAGATTCTGCCGCTGTAATCACGCCAAGGGCGCTTCAAGGCTTGCATGGGCGTCTATCTAGTCCCTTTGGGCCCCGCCGCCCAGGCACTTTCGATCACAAATGCCGGAGCGTTGTGGGCTTGCCCCGGCCACGGCCGCGCCTTTAACTTGAGGCTGCCGTCGCGGCGGCGCCGAAGTCCGCCGAGCGGGGGAGGGGCATGGGTTATTTCGTCCAGCAGCTCGTCAATGGGCTGACACTCGGCGCCATCTACGCGCTCATCGCCATCGGCTACACGATGGTTTACGGCATCGTCGGCATGATCAATTTCGCACATGGCGAAATTTTCATGATCGGCGCGTTCATTTCGCTGATTTTCTTCGTCGTGCTCGGCGCGCTCGGCATTACCTGGATTCCGTTGGCGCTGTTTCTGGTGCTGGTGATCGCCATGGCGCTCACGGCGGTCTACGGCTGGGCGGTCGAACGCATTGCCTATCGGCGACTGCGCGGCTCGTTCCGTCTGGCGCCGCTGATTTCGGCAATCGGCATGTCGATCTTCCTGCAGAACTACGTCCTCCTCGTCCAAGGCGCGCACGAGAAGACGTTGCCGCCGCTGATCACCGGCGGCTTCGAGTTGATGCGGAGCGGCGGTTTCGCTGTCGACATCAGCTGGCTGCAGCTGATCATCATTGGCGTAACGCTGCTCCTGATGGCCGTGTTCACGGCCGTCATTCAGCTGACATCGCTCGGCCGCGCGCAACGCGCCAGCGAACAGGATATGATCATGGCGGCGCTGCTCGGCATCGACGTCGACCGCACCATTTCGCTCACCTTCGTCATCGGTGCGGCGCTCGCCGCGGTCGCGGGCCTGATGGTGACGCTGCAGTACGGCGTGATCGATTTCTTCATCGGCTTCCTCGCCGGCATAAAGGCGTTCACCGCCGCGGTGCTCGGCGGCATCGGCTCGCTGCCCGGCGCGGTTCTCGGCGGATTGCTGATCGGACTGATCGAGGCCTTCTGGTCCGCCTATTGCCCATCCGAATACAAGGACGTCGCGGTATTCGCGGTGCTCATTTTGGTGCTCATGTTCCGGCCGACCGGGCTGCTCGGCCGACCGGAGGTCGAGAAGGTGTGATGCGCGCGGCGCAACGGTTCAAGGATGCAGGCTTCACAGCACTGATTGCTCTGGCTCTGGCATTTCCATTGCTGGGATTTCAGACCACCGACACTGGCGACGGATACGTCACGCGTTTCAATTGGGTCGCAATCGCCACAGCTGCTGCCTTCGTCGTCCGATTGCTACTCAGTCTTGTGCCGCAGCGGTTCCAACTGCATCAATATGCAACGCGCTACACGGCGCTGCCCCAGGGCAAGGTGGTGGCGCTGGCCGCTGGCGCGTTGATCGTATTTGCGGTGCTGTTGCCGGTGATGCCATTTGGCTCGCGGCGCACGATCGATCTGGCGACGCTCGCACTCATCTACGTCATTCTCGGTTGGGGCTTGAACATCGTCGTTGGCCTCGCCGGCTTGCTCGATCTCGGCTACGTCGCATTTTATGCTGTCGGTGCCTATTCCTTCGCGTTGGCCGCCCAGTGGTATGGGCTGACGTTCTGGGAAATGCTGCCGTTCGCCGGCCTGATCGCATCGGCGGCGGGATTTCTATTGGGCTTGCCGGTGTTACGGCTGCGCGGAGATTATCTCGCTATCGTCACGCTCGGCTTCGGCGAGATCGTGCGCATCGTGCTCAACAATTGGAGCCCGGTGACTGGCGGTCCGAACGGCATCGGCGACATCCCACGTCCGACCGTCTTCGGCATGCCGATCTCGCCCGGCGCGCCGGAAGGGGTGACGACTTTCAACCACTTTTTCGGCATCGCATACGATCCGCTGCAGCGGCTGATCTGGCTCTACTATGTCTGTCTGGGGGCGGCGTTGGTCATCAACTGGTTCAGCCTGCGCATCCGACGCCTGCCGGTCGGCCGCGCCTGGGAAGCGCTGCGCGAGGACGAGATCGCTTGCCGCGCCTTGGGCTTGAACCCGCACACGATCAAGCTCACGGCTTTCGCTACCGGCGCCATGATCGGCGGCTTCGCCGGCGCCATGTTCGCCGCAAAGCAAGGCTTCATCAGTCCCGAGAGCTTCAATTTCCAGGAATCCGCGACCGTGCTTTCGATCGTCGTGCTGGGCGGCATGGGTAGCCAGCTCGGCGTCGCGATTGCTGGCGTGATTCTGGCGACGCTGCCGGAATTCGGCCGCGAATTTGCGCAGTACCGCATGTTGCTGTTCGGTGCGGCGATGGTCGCGATCATGATCTGGCGGCCGCGCGGGCTGTTCACCGTGCGTGCGCCGTCGGTGCGTCTCGACCAGCCATGAACCGCGAAACGCTGCTTGCGGTCGAGAACCTTTCCATGCGCTTCGGCGGTGTGGTGGCGGTCGACGGCATCTCGTTCACCGCCTACGGACGCGAAATTACCGCCATCATCGGACCCAACGGCGCCGGCAAGACGACGGTGTTCAACTGTCTGACAGGGTTTTATCGGCCAACCGGCGGTAGTCTCGTCCTGACGCATGACGGCAAGACCTTCCGGCTCGAACGGTTGCGCGGCCACCGCATCGCGCGCGACGCCGGCGTGGCGCGAACGTTCCAGAACGTACGGCTGTTCGCCGGCATGACCGTGCTCGAGAACCTGATGGTGGCACAGCACGCCGTGCTGACGCGCGCCAGCTATTACAATTTCGGCGGCTTGCTCGGACTCAAAAGCCACCACGACGCCGAGCGCGCCGCGATCGCGCGCGCGCGCGAGTGGCTCGACATGATTGGCCTTACGGACCGCGCCGACGAGGTCGCCGGCAATTTGCCGTATGGCGCGCAGCGGCGGCTCGAAATCGTGCGCGCAATGTGCACCGGCCCGCGGCTGCTCTGCGTCGACGAGCCGGCTGCCGGACTCAATCCGCACGAAAGCGCCGATCTCGCGCGTTTCCTGGTTACGATCCGCGACCGGTTCGGCATCGGCGTGCTGCTGATCGAGCACGACATGAGCGTGGTGATGGGAATTTCCGACCACGTCATCGTGCTCAACCACGGACAGAAGATCGCCGACGGCTCCGCCAACGACGTGCGCAACGATCCGACGGTGATCGCCGCCTACCTTGGCGAAGAGGAAGCCGCATGAACGCGCTGCTCAAGATTTCCCGTTTGCGCGCTGCCTATGGCCGGATCGAGGCGTTGAAGGGCGTCGACCTGACGGTCGGTGCGGGTGAGATCGTGACATTGATCGGCGCCAACGGTGCCGGCAAGTCGACGCTGCTGATGACGATCTGCGGCCGGCCGCGGGCGGCGGAGGGCCGCATCGTGTTCGACGGCCGGGACATCACGCAGCTGCCGACCTTCGCCATCGTTCGCCTCGGCATTTCTCAGGCGCCCGAAGGGCGGCGAATCTTTCCGCGTATGACGGTGCTTGAGAATCTTCAGATTGGCGCGACCACGGCGGCACCGGCAACTTTCGAGCGCGATCTCGCGCGCGCTTTCGAGCTGTTTCCGATCCTGGGGGAGCGCCGACATCAGCGCGGCGGCACCTTGTCCGGCGGCGAGCAGCAGATGCTGGCAATCGCCCGCGCGCTGATGAGCCGGCCGCGGCTGCTGCTACTGGACGAGCCATCACTGGGCCTCGCGCCACTCATCGCCAAGCAGATCTTCGCGGTGATCCAGGCGATCAACGTCGAAGAGCGGATCACGGTTCTGCTGGTCGAGCAAAACGCGCACCACGCACTCAAGCTGGCGCACCACGCCTATGTGCTGCAGACCGGGACCATCGTGCTGTCGGGCACCGGTGCCGAACTCCTGGCCAACAAGGACGTGCGGGCGGCCTATCTCGAAGGCGGCGCGCGCGGCGCCGCTTAACCAAAGTCCGGTCTTTTGCTAAGCTGCCGGAAACCAGGGGAGGTTTGAATGCGTTGGACAGTGCGGATTTTGCTCGCGGCAGCAATGGCCGCGGCAGCGGCGAGTGCTTATGCCCAGGATATCAAGGTCGCGACCGTCGGACCGATGACCGGCTCCGAAGCCGCGGTCGGCGAACAGATGCGGCGCGGCGCCGAAATGGCGGTCAAGGACATCAACGCGCATGGCGGGGTGCTCGGACGCAAACTCGTGCTCACCGTCGGCGACGATGCCTGCGATCCGAAACAAGCGGTGAGCGTCGCCAATCAGCTCGCCAATGCCGGCGTCGTGTTCGTTGCCGGTCATTACTGCTCAAGCACCTCGATTCCGGCATCGGCGGTCTATGCCGACAGCAATATCCTCCAGATCACGCCGGCATCGACCAATCCGACGTTGACCGACGACGCCTTCAAAAAGGGCTGGATCAATGTCTTTCGCGTTTGCGGCCGCGACGACAGTCAAGGCCGCATCGCCGGCAACTACATCGCCTCGCGTTTCAAGGGAGAGCCGGTAGCGGTGATCGACGACAAGTCGACCTATGGTAAGGGCCTCGCCGACGAGACGATCAAGGCGATGGCGGCGCGCGGGGTCAAACCCGCCGTTCATGATTCGATCAACCAGGGTGACAGCGACTTCTCGGCGCTGATCTCCAAGATGAAGCAGGCCAACGTCAAGGCGATCTATTTCGGCGGTTACTACCGTGAGGCCGGCCTCATTGTCCGTCAGTCGAAGGAGCAGGGGCTCAACGCCGTGCTGATGGGCGGCGACGCGCTGGTGACGACGGATCTGTGGAAGATCACGGGCATGGCCGGCACCGGTACGCTGATGACCTTCCCGCCCGATCCGCGCAATCTCGCGGTGGCGCAGCCTGTGGTGAAGGAGTTCAAAGCCGGCGGTTACGATCCCGAAGGCTACACGCTTTACACCTACGCCGCCGTGGAGGTGTTCGCCGACGCCGCGGCGAAGGCGCACTCGATCAAGGTCGCGGACCTGTCGAAGACGATGAAGGCCAACAAGTTCAATACCGTAATCGGCACCATCGGCTTCGATAAGAAGGGCGATGTTGTCGGGCCGGACTACGTGGTCTACGGCTGGAACAACGAGGGCAACTACGCCGAGTTGAAGCGCTAGCCGCGCAAAACGGACGGGAAGGGCGACGGCGCGCTAGGCGCCCTTCTTCTTACCAGCGCCCCTGCCGAGGCCGATCTCTTTGGCAAAGGCCGAGCGTTGCTTGGCGTAATTCGGCGCGACCATGGGGTAGTCTGCCGGCAGTCCCCATTTCTGCCGATACTGCTCGGGTGTCATGTTGTATTCGGTGCGCAGATGGCGCTTAAGCATTTTCAGCTTGCGGCCGTCCTCAAGGCAGATGACGTATTCCGGCGTGACCGATTTTTTGATCGGCACCGCTGGCTTGAGATCGGCCGGCTTCGGCGCATTGGCGCGTCCGTCGATCGATTTCAGCGAACCATAGACTGAGTTGATCACTTCGGTGATCTGGGCCGTCGGCACGCTGTTCTTGCGCAGGTAGGCGGCGACCATTTGCGCCGTCATCCGCAGGAAATCGTCGCTGCTCTGCTTGGGCGCGTCGTCGGCCATGGCGGTTGTGCCTCGATGGGGGAAAGTTCCCGCTGATATAGGCGGAAGGCCGAGTTTCTGTC
>JBAVMB010000182.1:0-2973 GCA_049689615.1 Allostellaceae bacterium | reverse complement strand
CTCCAACGCTGCACGCCGTTGTCGCAATCCTTGATATAGGACTGGCGCGTGACCTCGTTCATCGCGTTCCGCAGCGGCACGTCCTGCGCGCCGTCCGGCGTCTCGACCGCGAGCGCGCCGTCGCGGCAGACATGGTCGTCGTAGCGGCCCTCGTCCGGCCGGCCCTTGATGCCGGTTGCGAAATAGGACGCGGCATTGGTCGAGACTTCGGCGCCGAACAAAGCGAGCGACGAGCTGAACCAGAAATTGAGATAGCGCTGCAGCGTCAGCAGATCGACGACGCCGGCGGCGCGCAACTTGTCGGGCTCCTCGGTCTTGAGCTCCTTCATCACCTCGAGCGTGCGCTGGACAACACGCGCCACGCCGTTGACGCCGACCATCATGTGATGTGCCTCTTCCATCAACATGAAGCGGCAGGTACGCGCCAGAGGATCGAAGCCGCTTTCAGCGAGACTCATCAGCTGGAACTTGCCGTCACGATCGGTGAAGTATGTGAACAGGAAGAACGACAGCCAGTCCTCGATCGGCTCGTTGAAGGTCGAGAGAATGCGCGGCCGGTCGGCGTCGCCCGAATGGCGCGCTAGCAGCGCTTCGGCTTCCTCGCGGCCGTCGCGCCCGAAATAGGCGTGCAGCAGATAGACCATCGCCCAGAGGTGACGGCCTTCCTCGACGTTGACCTGGAACAGCGAGCGCAGGTCGTAAAGCGACGGCGCGGTATGGCCGAGCAGCCGCTGCTGTTCGACCGAAGCCGGCTCGGTGTCGCCTTGCGTGACGATCAAACGGCGGAGCGTGGTGCGATGCTCGCCCGGCACCTGCTGCCAGGCCGGCGCGCCCATGACGTCGCCGAAGCCGATTGTGCGGTCGGGCTCGGGCTCGGCGAGGAAAATGCCCCAACGGTAGTCCGGCATCTTGACTTCGCCCCAGCTCGCCCAGCCTTTGGCATCGACCGATGTCGCGGTGCGCAGGTAAACCGGCGCTTCGAGAAAATCGCTCGGCCCCATCTCGCGCCACCAATCGAGGAAACGCGGCTGCCAATGTTCGAGAGCGCGTTGCAGCGTTGCGTTGCCGGCGAGGTCGACGTTGTTGGGGATGCGTTCCTGATAATCGATGGCCATGGCCGATCCTATGCCTAGACACGCTCCCAGTTGAAGCGCGGCCGCGCGCCGGTGCCGAAGCGCTTCAAGGCGCCCTCCTCGCCGACGGCGTTGGGCCGCGAGAACACCCAGTTCTGCCAAGCCGACAGCCGGCCGAAAATGCGCGTTTCCATCGTCTCCGGCCCGGCGAAGCGCAGATTGGCTTCGAGCGCGGTGAGCGCGTCGGGCGACAGGCTGGCGCGTTCCTCGAGAACAAGGCGAAGCTCGTCGTTCCAGTCGAGCGCATCCGGTGTCGCCGTCACCAGACCGAGCGCGTTCGCCTGGGACGCCGCGAGGCTTTCGCCGACGCGTTGATGCGCCGCCACCACCGGCGCGTCCACACCGCAGAAGCGCGTGGCGAGCCGCGTCTGGCCGTTGACCATCGGCAGCGCGCCGAAATTGACCGCGCCAAGCGCGATGCGCGGCGGATCGTTGGCCTGAGGATCGTCGAGCATGTAGGACCGATCCGCGGCAAGCGCGAGCTCGAACAGCGAACCGGCGAAGCACGAGCCGCGGTCGATCACGGCGATCAAGCTGCGCGACGAAACGTCGAAGCGCTGCAAAGTGCGGCGCAGCAATCCCAGCGCCGCGCGCACAAACCAATGATTGCGTTCGGCATCGAACAATGCATCGCTGGCTAGTACCGCGACCGCTTCGCCGCGTGTCTTGATTATCCACGTTCCGAGATCGGGTTCATTGAGACGGAGCATCAGAACGGCATCATCAAGCTCGCGCGCCATCTGCAGCGGCCACCACGATGCACCTTGGGCCAGCGCCGCGGCCAACGACGGGGCGGTTTCGTCCGGCGCCTTCACTGTCAGCGTCGCGATGCGCGCCGCGCGATCGAACGCGACCTCGACGTAGCGATAGCGATAGCCGTTTTCGTCGACGGCTCGATCAAGCGGCAGCAACTTGATGCCCTGTTCCCGATCGGGCCGATCGCTGGTATGCGCCAGCGCCAGCGCGTGTTCCTTCAACGCCGCGGCGAATTTCTGTGGCGTTGCCACCGCGTCAACCAAGCGCCACTGAAGCGCGCGATCGGCCCGCACGCCTTCGGCGGTGGTGCAGAACAGATCGGCGAGATCGCGCCGGACCTTGCGCTTGTCGGTGAGCCGCGACAGGCCGCCAGTGCCAGGCAATACGCCCAAAAGTGGCACTTCCGGCAGACTCACGGTCGACGAGCGGTCGTCGATCATCAGGATTTCGTCGCAAGCGAGCGCGATCTCATAGCCGCCGCCCGCGCAGGCACCGTTCACCGCGGCCAGAAACTTCAACCCTTCGTGCCGACTCGAATCCTCCATGCCGTTACGCGTCTCGTTGGTGAACTTGCAGAAGTTCACCTTGAAGGCGTGCGACGACGCACCGAGCATGTAGATGTTGGCGCCGGCGCTGAACATGCGGTCCTTGGCGCTAGTCAGCACCACGGTTTTGACGGCCGGATGCTCGAAGCGGATGCGATTGAGCGCATCAGCGAGCTCGATGTCGACGCCGAGATCGTAGGAATTGAGCTTCAGCTTGTAGCCCGGCACCAGGCCGCCATCCTCGGCGACGTCGAGCGCCAGCGTCGCGATCGGGCCGTCGATCGTAAGCTTCCAATGGCGATAGCGTTCGGGTGCGGTATCGAAAGTGATCAAGGCTGCCTCCTCGACCGTCGGCGCAAGACCTGCGCTTTTGCCGGACGATAGTGCATACTCGCCGCCGGTCAAGGAGCGGGGGAAATTTGGCCGCTACGTTGCATCATCGCCGGAAACATGGCTAGCGCCGTGCGCGTGCTTCACCTCTTTCCGCGCTTCCGCCCCAACTTCGCCGGCGACGGGCTTTATTTCGAGAAGCTGTGGCC
>JBAVMB010000181.1:0-1644 GCA_049689615.1 Allostellaceae bacterium | reverse complement strand
GCGTCCACCGCCTTGCGCACGCCCTTGCCGCCATAGCGTTTCTTGTCGCCGTCACGCAACTCGACCGCTTCGTGCGTGCCCGTTGACGCGCCGGATGGCACGGCGGCGCGGCCACGCGCGCCGCTTTCGAGGATGACGTCGACTTCAACGGTAGGATTGCCGCGGCTGTCGAGGATTTCGCGCGCGGTGATATCGGTGATGGCGGTCATGCGTTTCCGTTGGTTTTTTTTGAGAGTTTGTCGAATTCCATAAGCTGCCGGAGCAGTACCGGCATGTCCTTGAGATGGACCATGTTGGGCCCGTCGGAGGGCGCGTGGTCGGGATCCTGATGGGTTTCCATGAACACGGCAGCGACGCCAACGGCAACCGCGGCGCGCGCGAGCATGGGAACATATTGGCGTTCGCCGCCGCTCTTGTCGCCCTGCCCGCCCGGCTGCTGCACCGAATGTGTCGCATCGAATACCACCGGATAGCCGGTCTGCGCCATGATCGGCAACGCGCGCATATCCGAGACCAACGTGTTGTAGCCGAACGAGACGCCGCGCTCACACAGCAGGATGTTGTCGTTGCCAGCTTTTGAAATCTTGGCGGCGACGTTTTTCATATCGCCGGGCGCGAGGAACTGGCCCTTCTTGACGTTGATCGCGCGCTTGGTTTTCGCCGCCGCCACCAATAAGTCGGTCTGCCGGCAGAGGAAGGCCGGAATCTGCAAGACGTCGACCGCGTCTGCAACGATCGTGCATTGCTCGGGCGCGTGTACGTCCGTCAGCACCGGACAGCCATATTTCTCGCGCACTTCGGCGAGGATCGGCAGCGAGGCTTCGAGACCCATGCCGCGCTGGCTTTCGCCCGAGGTGCGGTTCGCCTTGTCGAACGAGGTCTTATAGATCAGGCCGATGCCGAGCTTGCCGGTGAGCTCGACCAGCGCGTGGCTCATTTCCATCGCGTGCGCGCGGCTTTCGAGCACGCACGGACCGGCGATCACCGCCAGCGGCCGGTCGTTGCCGAGCGTGATGTTCCCGATATGGACGTGCCGCGGCGCGGTCATGGCCGACACTTATATAGCAGCCGCCTAGACGAGGCGAGACTGCTCCACCGCCGCCTTGATGAACGAAGTGAAGAGCGGATGCGGATCGAAGGGCTTGGATTTGAGCTCGGGGTGGAATTGGACGCCGATGAACCACGGGTGGTCAGGCAATTCGATGATCTCGGGCAGCTCGCCGTCGGGCGACATGCCCGAGAAGCGCATGCCGGCTTTTTCCAGCTTCGGTTTGTAGTTGATATTCACCTCGTAGCGGTGGCGGTGGCGTTCGCTGATTTCGGTCTTGCCGTAGAGCTCGGCGACGCGCGAGCCGGGCGCGAGCTTCGCCGGATAGGCGCCGAGGCGCATGGTGCCGCCGAGATCGCCGTTGGCCTTGCGCTTTTCGAGCTGGTTGCCCTTCATCCATTCGGTCATCAGGCCGATCACCGGATCGGCACAAGGGCCGAATTCGGTCGAGCCGGCGCCGTTGAGGCCGGCCAGGTGTCGCGCCGCCTCGATCACCGCCATCTGCATGCCGAAGCAGATGCCGAAATACGGCACCTTGCGTTCGCGCGCGAACCTAGCCGCTTCGATCTTGCCTTCGCTGCCGCGCTCACCAAAAC
>JBAVMB010000180.1:0-4739 GCA_049689615.1 Allostellaceae bacterium | reverse complement strand
CATCGACATCCGGCACGATCCGGCGGTCGGGCGCTACGACGAAGCGCATGAGGCTGCCGCGTTCGTGGCTCTCGCCGGTCACGAGGCAGCGGCGCAGCGCGTCTCTGTTGTCGCCGCCGCCACGGCGCGGACGCGCGCTGGCACCCGGCGCCGTCCTGTGATCACGGGCGGGCAGTGCGGCCATGGTGCGTTATTCCGCCTTGGCGGCAGGCGCCGCCGTGGCATCGGCGGCGGGCTGGTCGGGAAACCAGTGGGCGCGCGCCTTCATGATGATGGCGTTGGCGTCGTCGCCGTCGAGCTTGATGCCCGCGCCCTGCGCGATTTCGACCAGCTCGTCACCGGCGAGATCGGCCAGATCGTCGAGCGTCTTGACGCCTTTTTCGCCGACCGCCACCAGCAGCGCCGGGCTCACGCCCTCGACCTGCGCCACCTCGTCGGCGACGCCAAGCTCGCGACGGCGTGTTTCGTGCTTCTCGTCGCGCTGCTTGATGAAGGCGAGCGCGCGCTGCTGCAGTTCCTTGGCGACCTCTTCTTCGAAACCTTCGATGCCGGCGAGTTCGCTGGTCGGCACGTAGGCGATGTCCTCGACCGACGTGAAGCCCTCGGTCACGAGCAGATGGGCGATGACGTCGTCGACGTCGAGCGCCTCGATAAAGAGCGCCGAGCGGGTGCGGAACTCCTCCTGGCGCCGCTCGCTTTCCTCGGCTTCGGTGAGGATGTCGATGTCCCAGCCGGTCAATTGCGAGGCAAGCCGCACGTTCTGGCCGCGCCGACCGATCGCCAGCGACAGCTGATCGTCGGGCACGACAACCTCGATCCGGCGCTGCTCTTCGTCCATCACCACCTTGGCGACCTCGGCGGGCGCCAGCGCGTTGACGACGAAGGTCGCCGGATCCTGCGACCAGGGAATGATGTCGATCTTCTCGCCCTGGAGCTCGGCGACCACCGCCTGGACGCGCGAACCGCGCATGCCGACGCAGGCGCCGACGGGGTCGATGCCGCTGTCGTTCGAGATCACTGCGATCTTGGCGCGCGAGCCCGGATCGCGCGCAACCGCGCGGATCTCGATGATGCTGTCGTAGATCTCGGGCACTTCCTGGGCGAACAGCTTGGCCATGAACTGTGGATGTGTGCGCGACAGGAAAATCTGCGGCCCGCGCACTTCCTGGCGCACGTCGTAGATATAGGCGCGCACGCGCTCGCCCTGACGGAAGCTTTCGCGTGGCAGCAGCTCGTCGCGGCGCAGGATCGCCTCGGCGCGGCCGAGGTCGACGATGACGTTGCCGAATTCGACGCGCTTGACCAGGCCATTGACGATCTCGCCGACTCGGTCCTTGAACTCGTTGAACTGGCGCTGACGCTCGGCGTCGCGCACCTTCTGAACGATGACCTGTTTCGCGGTCTGTGCAGCGATGCGGCCGAAGTCGATCGGCGGCAGCGGATCGGTGAGGAAATCGCCGATTTCGGCTTCGGGATTGATCTTCTTCGCCGCTGCGAGGGAGATCTGCGCCGCCTCGTTGACCACCGGATCGGCGACCTCGCGAAAGCGCATCAGGCGGATCTCGCCGCTCTTGCGGTCGATCTCGGCGCGAATGTCGTATTCCTGGCCATATTTCGAACGGCCGGCTTTTTGAATCGCCTGCTCCATTGCCTGGAGTACCTCGTCGCGGTCGATGCCCTTGTCGCGCGCGACGGTGTCGGCGACCTGAAGCAGCTCGAGACGGGGATAGGCGCTGGTCTGTACGGCCATGGTCGATATCCTCAGATAGCTTCGCTGCGCGCCTTCGGGCGCGTAGCGGCGATGAGCTCGTCGGTCAGGACGAGTTTGGCGCGGGCGATGCCCGCGAGCGGCAGGCGCACGATCTCGGCACCCAAATTCACTTTGACGGCATCGCCGTCGAGCTCGAGCAACCGGCCGCGGAAACGGCGGCGGCCGTCGAGCGGCTGCTGCAGCTCGAGCTTGGCCTCGAAGCCGGCGAAGCGCTCATAATCCTCGCGCCGGAAGAGCGGCCGGTCGATGCCCGGCGAGCTGACTTCGAGCAGATATGATTCGGCAATTGGATCGGCAACATCAAGCAGCGCCGAGACCGTCTGGCTGACCAGCGAGCAATCGTCAACCGACATCGCCGCGTCGTCGGCGCGTTCGGCCATCACCTGCAAGGTCGCCCGCCGTCCGCCGGTGAATGCCGCGCGCACGACGCGATATCCCATCGCTTCGAGCGAAGGGGCAATCAGGGCCTCGATGCCTTTGGCGTCGATCAACGCCGAACTCCTGCGCCAAAAATAAAAAGTGGGCCGTCCGGCCCACCGTTCGATCTCCCCGGCTAACATACCGAGGCTATGGGACTCTTGTTGTTGATTGCGCCCTTTATATAGGGAATTCCGGCGCTTGCGCAAGGCTAGCGGACGCTTCAGGAGCGCCGCACCAAGCGGAAAAACCAAGGCCGGCGGCCGGTGGCAACCGCTTTTTCCTCGTAACGGGTCGCCGGCCAATCGGCCGGGCGGTCCAACCAGTCACCCTGGACGCGCGATACCGCGATGAAGGCGGGATGAACGTCAACCGCGGCGGCGATCCACTCGGCGTAATCGGGATCGTCGGTGGCGAGCCGCAGTTCGGCGCCGGGGCGCAGCGTGCGCGCCAGCTGTTCAAGCGTCTCGACGGCGACGATGCGGCGCTTCTTGTGACGCTCCTTAGGCCAGGGATCGGGAAACAGGATGAAGGCGCGGCCCAGGCTGCGGTCCGGCAGCCCGGCCAGCAACAGCCGCGCATCATCGACGAACAGCCGGACGTTCGCCAATCGGTCGCGGTCGATCGCCGCCAGCAGCTTGGCGACGCCATTCTCGAACACTTCCGCGCCAATGAGGCCGATGTGCGGATGGGCGCGCGCCTGTGCCGCCAGATGCTCACCGGCGCCGAAACCGATCTCAAGCCAGAAATCGGTTGCGCCGGGAATCATCGCTTGTGGATCGAGTGGGCCAGTCGGCGGCAAGACGACGCGCAGCTGTGGCAGTAGCGTGTCCATCAAGGCGCGCCGTCCGACGCGCAGCTTGCGCCCTCGTCGGCGTCCGTAAATCTGCCGGCGCATGCCGGTTCCGGTATCGGCGATCATATCGCGAGAGATTCGCGGCAACGGCGGCGCTTGGCAAGCGTCGCGCGGTGGTTAGCGCGAACGCGGACCCGGCGGCGTATAGGCGTTGGCGATGGCCTTGGCGAGCTCGAAGACGCGGCGGCGCAGCTGCGGATCGGTGATGCGGAGATAAGCGCGCACCAGTTCGAGAGTTTCACGCCGCATGATCGGCTCGTTGCCGTAAAACATTTCGGCGGCTTCGCTCAGACCCTTGGGCGGCTTGGCCGCCCCATCGGCGTCGACCTGCGTGCCGTCGGGAATATTCAGATCTTCGAAAAAGAACGCCACCGAGACATCGAGCACCTGCGCCAGCTCGTGCAACCGGCTGGCACCGATGCGGTTGGTGCCGCGCTCGTATTTCTGTACCTGCTGGAAGGTGAGGCCGATGGCCTGGCCGAGTTTCTCCTGGCTCATGCCGAGCAACGTGCGGCGCAACCGAACCCGTGCACCGACATGCACATCGATCGGATTTGGGTGTCCGGATTTGTTGCGGCGGCTACGGCCCCCGCCGGGGTTCGGTGTCATCGGCGCCTGTGCGCGGTCCCTGGGCATCAGAGAGTAATCACATGCACTGGTATGCGGTCAACCGATCCGCCAATGATGCCGGACGCAGTCCGCGCTCAACGCGGCAGCCGGAAGCGGTGCCGCTCGATTGCGGTCGCGCCGGTCACAACGGCCAAGCCGATGAGCAGCAGGACCGCAAATCCAGCATCGCCGATGCGCGCATAGAGCGTCGGCGGCAGCGCCCGCGGCAACGGCGCATCCAGCGCGCCGACATCGTCGAGCCCGAGGCGTGCGACAACGCGGCCGAGCGGATCGATGACCGCCGAAATCCCGTTGTTGCCGTCGCGCACCAGCGGCAGTCCCTGCTCGACAGCGCGCAGCCGCGCAATGGCGAAATGCTGGAACGGACCCGAGGTGAAGCCGTACCACGCATCGTTGGTGATGTTGAGCAGCCATTGCGGCCGCGTGCCCGGCGCGACCACCTGCTCGGGAAAGATTGCCTCATAGCAGATCAACGGACTGACCGGCGGAAGGTTCGGCAGGTCGAGCGTGCGCGGCCCGGGTCCAGCCGAGAAATCGACCGTGCCGGGCGTGATCTTGTTTATCGGCAGGATGCCGCGCAGCGGCACGTACTCGCCGAACGGCACGAGATGGTGCTTGTCGTAAGTCGCCAGGATGCGGCCGGCATGATCGACGACCGCCAGGCTGTTCCAGTAATGCACCATCGGCGCCGGCGGCAGATCGCTGCGCAGCGTCCCCGCGATGACGATGCCATCAGGCGGCGCCGCGCGGGCGAGCGCTTCGCGTGCGCCAGGGTCGCGGTGCAGCAATGGCGGACCCATACTCTCTGCCCAGATCACCGCCGACAGTTTGTCGAAGCCGGGCGCCAACGTGAGCCCGAGCAGCCGGTGGAAATCGGCAACCAACGCCTGCGAATCGTTGAACAGCGTCTGCGGAATCGACGGCTGAACCAACCGCAGCGTCACGCCCGGCAGGTCGGCGCGCGGGTTTATCGCCAGCCGCCACGCGCCGAATCCTCCCATGGCCGCGATCAGCGCCGCCGCCGCGATCGCCGGCGTCACGCGCGCGCCTGCCGGCGCGCCGAGC
>JBAVMB010000179.1:0-2423 GCA_049689615.1 Allostellaceae bacterium | reverse complement strand
CGCCCGGCGTGCCCGGTGGCACGATGCGGCCGTTGAGGTCGACGATCTTGACC
Organism: Allostellaceae bacterium; assembly: GCA_049689615.1. Classification (GTDB taxonomy): domain Bacteria; phylum Pseudomonadota; class Alphaproteobacteria; order ATCC43930; family CGMCC-115725; genus REEB95. Next base: position 2,370 of record JBAVMB010000179.1, on the reverse strand, counting down.
TCGATATGCGGATGGATGCGGCCGACGGTCGAAACGCGGCGCTCCAGCGGATCGTCAGTCGAGCTCTGGAAGCTGACGGGGCTGGTCTCGGTCATGCCATACGCGATGGTAATTTCGGACAGGTGCATCTTGGCGGTGGCGCGCTTCATCACTTCGATCGGGCAGGGCGAGCCCGCCATGATGCCTGTGCGCAACGACGACAGGTCGAAGCGGCCGAACTCGGGATGGTCGAGCTGGGCGATGAACATTGTCGGCACGCCGTGCAGCGCGGTGCAACGCTCCTCGGCCACGGTTTCGAGCGTCGTCAGCGGATCGAAGCCCTCGCCGGGAAACACCATGCAGGTGCCATGCGTCAACGCCGCGAGATTGCCGAGCACCATGCCGAAGCAGTGATAAAGCGGCACCGGGATGCACAAGCGATCCTGCGGCGTCAGCCGCATCGCCTCGCCGATGAAGAAGCCATTGTTGAGGATATTGTGGTGCGACAGCGTCGCGCCCTTGGGAAATCCGGTAGTACCCGAGGTGAATTGGATGTTGATCGGTTGGTCGAATTGCAGAAGCGGCGCCAACTCGGCGATGCGCTTGGCTTCCGCCGCGCTGCCGCGTTCGAGGATATCGGCAAAGCGGAACGTGCCCGGATGCCAGCCACCGCCGAGCATAACGACCGAGCGCAGCGCCGGCAGGCGCGCGGATTCAAGCTTGCCCGGTTGCGCGTGACCGAGCTCGGGCGCGAGCTCGCGCAGCATGCCGATATAGTCCGAGGTCTTGAAGCGCTCGGCGAGGATCAGTGCCTTGCAGCCGACCTTATTGAGCGCGTATTCGAGCTCGGCAATGCGGTACGACGGATTGATGTTGACGAGAATCAACCCGGCTTTGGCCGAGGCGAATTGCGTCAACACCCATTCGCTGTTGTTGGGCGACCAAATACCAATGCGGTCGCCGGGCTCGAGGCCGAGCGTGAGCAAACCGGCGGCGAGACGGTCGACTTGCGCACCCAGCTCGCCGTAGGTTAGCCGGACGTTCTGGTGGCGCACCACCAGCGCCGGCCGTTCGGCCCAGCGCGTGCAAGCGGCCTCGAAGAATTGCCCGATCGTTTCGCCCAGGAGCGGGCGGTTGCTTGCCCCGTGAACGTAGCTGAGCGCCAGTCCCGCCATGCCCGTTCCTCCCGTACTTTGTCCGCGATCTTAGGACAAAGAGGGGAGGGCGGGAACGCTTACCGCGCGGCGGTGTGCTCGTCGGTGTGGAACAGCGCCAGCCCGCGCAGCAAGTCGACCGCGCGCACGAATTGATAGTCGCTGTCGGTGCCCATCAGGTTGGGCTCGAGCGCCGCGTTCGCTGGCACTGGCAGCGGCTTGGCACCCGGCGGCAATGAAGCACCCGGCGAAGTGGCGGGCTTTGCCGCCGGATTGTTGTCGTTAGCCGGCTTTGCCGGTATGGCGGCGGCGCCGGGCGCGGCGAGACCCTCGGGGTTCTTGAGCGCGCCTTTGAGGTCTTCCTCTCGGATCACCGGACCGAGCGCGATCTTCTCGATCTTCGCCGGCGGCACGATGACGTCGGGTTCGATGCCGGTGCCCTGGATCGAGCGGCCCGACGGCGTGTAGTAGAGCGCCGTCGTAAGGCGGATGGCGCCGCCGCTTTCCTTCACCGGCAGGACGGTCTGGACCGAGCCCTTGCCGAACGAGCGCGTGCCCATGATCACGGCGCGATGCGTGTCCTGCAACGCGCCGGCGACGATCTCGGACGCCGAGGCCGAGCCGCCATTGACCAGCACCACCATCGGCACGTCGACCGGCACCAGATCCTTGCTCGCTTCGGCGTTGAAACTGCGGTTGTCGTTGGCGATACGCCCCTTCATCGAGACAATCTCGCCCTTGGGAATGAAAGTGTTGGAGACAGCGACGGCCTCCTCGAGCAGGCCGCCCGGATTGTTGCGCAGATCGAGGACGACGCCGGCAAGATGGTTCTTCGACTTGGCGTTCAAGTCTTTGATTGCGGCCGCCAGCGCACTGCCAGCGCGTTCGGAAAAGGTGCTGATGCGGATGTAGCCGATATTGTTGTCGACTAGGCGCGACTTCACCGGATCGACCTTGATGTCGCCGCGCGTCAGGGTCAGTTCGAAGGGTTGCACACCCTGGCGCCGCATGGTCAGCGTCACCTTGCTGCCGATCGGGCCGCGCAGCTTGTCGACCGCCTGCGACAGCGTCATATCGCTCACCGGCGCTCGATCGATGGCGACGATCAAATCGCCCGGCACGACGCCGGCCTTGGCGGCCGGCGTGTCGTCGATCGGCGACACCACCTTCACCGCGCCGTCTTCCATCGTCACCTGCATCCCGAGGCCGCCGAACTCGCCGCGGGTCTGGACCATCA
>JBAVMB010000178.1:0-11024 GCA_049689615.1 Allostellaceae bacterium | reverse complement strand
AGCCGGGAATCTGATAGGGCAGCGGCAGATAGGTGTAGGGAACGCCGGCCGGGTTTTTCTGTAATCCCGTAAAGCGCGGGTCGACGTGTTCGTTGCGGTTGAGTAGGCCCGCGACGGTGGCGCCGTGCGGCGACTGGTAGGCGCCGAAATAATGATCGAAGCTGCGATTCTCCTGATAGATCACGACGACGTGGTCGATCTTCTCGCGCAGCTGCGGCAAATCGGGTGCGGCCGGTTCGGCCGCGCGCACCAGCGACGCGAAGCGCGTATTGAGCAAGGCCGCGCCGCCCGTGGCCGCAATCGATTTGAGAAAATTCCGGCGGCCCTGCCTCAAGATCGTCATCGTCATCTCCCCGCGCGGCCGTCGGCCAGCGTGCACCAGAGTGGCCGCTGGCTGCAAATATCACGCTTTGATTGCAGTTGTGCGAAGCCGGCCTCAGCCTCGCCAGCGTCAGCCCTTGGCAGCTTTGCCGTAGTGGATGACGCGCACCTTCTCGATGGTGACGAGGCCGCTCGACATCATGCTGTCGAGTGTCGGCAGAAACGCCTCAATTCGCGCTTCGGCATCGACGATTTCGACGACCATCGGCAAATCGTCCGAGAGCTGGAGGATCTTGGCGGTATGCAGGATGCTCGACTGGCCGAAGCCGATCGAGCCGCGGATCACGGTGGCGCCGGCAAGGCCTGCTTCGCGCGCCTTGAGCACGAGCGCTTCATAGAGCGGCAGGTGGCCGTGCCGGTCCTTTTCGCCGACGAAGATGCGCAGCAACGCCGCGTCTTTCGGAATCTGCATGGAATCCTCCTGCGGCTAACGGTTGATCGCGGCGGCGGCGACGTGGCCGAGCCACACCGCGACGAGGCAGGCGATCACCGAAATCACGACATTGACCGCTGCCCAGAGCCATTCGCCGTCACGTGCGAGGGTCAGGGTCTGATAGCTGAACGACGAAAATGTCGTGTAGCCGCCGCATAATCCGACGACCAGGAAGATGCGCGCGTCACTCGGCAAAAGCCAGCGGCCGTCGGGTCCGCTCAAGGTGCCGATGAAGCCGATGAGGCATGAGCCGGTGATGTTGACCAGCACGGTGCCCCACGGAAACGTCTCGCCGATGACGCGATCGACGGCGCCGGCGAGCCAGAACCGACCCATACCGCCGAGCGCGCTGCCAATCGCGATCCAGAAATAAGTCGTCACCGCGCATCCTCCTGCGCCGTTATGTCCGGGATCCGACGGGCGCGAAAAAAAACCCGCCATCGGCGGGTTTCGGACAAACCCCCGCCGCGTTGCCGCGGTAGGAGTCATCAGCCCGGCGGTTTCACCCGCCTGACGGTTTTGGGGAACTCCATCCCCTTTGCAGTGCGCGTCGATATAACGGAAAACCGAAGCTCCTTCAACGTAGACTAGCGTCGGCCGCCGGTCCGGCGCCGCGCCGTCGGCGGGCGTCGGAGGCGTGGTAGTGGCGGCGCTGGCGTCGGATAGAAATTTGGCTGGTGCGCGCGATAAAGCTCGGCCTCAAGCCGCTTCTTCCAGCTCGCCGAGCCGAGGGTGACGACGATTGCGGCGGTCAGAACGCCGGCGAACGCCGCCACGACAATGGCGATCTGCGATACAGTCGACGGATCGGGAAGCAGCCGCATCATCGGCAGCGAGGCAAGAAACAGGAATACACCAATCGCTGCGCCGCTCGCCAAACCGAGCAGCGTGAACATGAGAATCCCGGCAATGAGCTTTGGATAAACGGATTTCATAACAGCCATCCGCCTGCGCGCGGCAACCGGTCGAAATTATCGCCAGAGCCGTGAATAAACCATTGAATTTCCTTAACAGTTTTTCATTTGTGAACAGGGCGGGGCGCCGCCGTTGCGGCACCCCTGCGCTTGACCCGCGGCGTCTGCGGCCCAAAATATGGGTTGGAACCGGGCGCTGATGCCGTCGTTGACGGGCAAGCGCCCGGATGGTTTTGGAGACAGCGATGTATTCGACGACGACGCGGTCGATCAAGGTGACGGTGGAGCCTCATTTTCTCGAGGACCAGTCGTCGCCCGTCGAAGGGCATTTTGTCTGGGCCTATCGCGTGCGCATCGAGAACCAGAGCGGCGAAACCGTCCAGCTGCGCCGCAGGCATTGGCGCATCACCGACGGCATAGGCCGGGTTCAGGACGTGCGCGGTCCTGGCGTCGTTGGCGAACAGCCGGTGCTTGCGCCGGGCCAGAGCTTCGAATACACCAGCGGCACGCCACTCAGCACGCCCTCCGGTATCATGGTCGGGACCTACCAGATGGAGACCGGCAGCGGCGAGCATTTCGATGTCGATATTCCAGCCTTTTCGCTAGACAGCCCGCACCAATCTGTCCGGCTCAACTGAGGTTTTTCGCCATGCCTAAGGATCATACCGAGAAGCGGGCTCGCAACGACGTGAAAGACGGCCGCCCGTCGCGCGAGGAGGCCGAAGATGCGGTTCGCATCCTGATCCGCTGGGCGGGTGACGATCCCGATCGTGAAGGCCTCAAAAGCACGCCGGGCCGCGTGGTGCGCGCCTACGAGGAATATTTCGCCGGCTATGGCACCGATCCGGCCGATGTGCTCGGCCGCACCTTCAAGGAAACCAATGGCTACGACGAGATCGTCGTGCTCAAGGACATCCGCTTTGAAAGCCACTGCGAGCATCACATCGCACCGATCATCGGCAAGGTCCATGTGGCGTATCTGCCGGACAAGCGCGTAATCGGCATTTCCAAGCTGGCGCGGCTGGTGGAAGTGTTCGCCAAGCGGCTGCAGATCCAGGAAAAGATGACGGCGCAGATCGCCATGGCGCTCAACGATGCGCTCAAGCCCAAAGGCGTGGCGGTCATCGTTGAAGCGGCGCACCAATGCATGACAACGCGCGGCGTCCATAAGCCTGGCGTGGCGATGGTGACGTCCCACATGCTGGGCGCGTTCCGCGACGACCCGATGACGCGGCGCGAGCTGCTTGCGATCGTCGGCGCGCCGTCGAACGCCGCGCTAACCAACGTCTGACGACGGGTATACGCCGGTTAGTTGGTGACGAAGCCGGTAAAGTGGCTGCGGATTTCGCTTTCCATCTGGCGATCGAACGCCGCCATGACTTCCTTGGTCATGTCGTACCAGGTCTGATCCCGCTGGTCCGGCGAAATGTTCTCGGCGACGCTTTGCGAGCGCGACGCGTGCGCGGTTGCAGTCCGGAGGACGAGGCCTGTGGAATCGACGATGTTGATCGTCGCCAGCACGGTCACATCATAACGCTCCGACTGATCGTTCGTGAACATACCCTGCATGCCGGGCGTGCGCGGCAAAGCAGTCTCGACGACGCTTGCCTCAGTGATGTCAACAACTGCGCGGTCTTTTCCGCCGGTTGCCGAAAGCCGGTCGCGTGCCCAACTCTCGATCGCATGCAGCGGCGTCACCGGAAACTGCGTTTCGACATGCGGCGCCGCCGACGACGGCGTGTAATCTCCGCGCAGGCTCACGGTGCTGACCGCCAGTCCGATCGGTGGCTGGCTGGTGAAGCGAATGTCGGGATATTGCGGATGCGGCGGCGGCGCGTTGCATGCGGTGAGCATCGTGGCGGCAGCCACGGCGATGAACGCGACACGCATGATACGACGCAGCTGCATGAGGTCTCTCCGGCTGTTCGCGCTCGATCACTCCGCTCCGAATCGGCGCGAGACTGGCACCGGAAGGCGGCCATTTCAAGGCGATTGCCGGAATCGATTCAGTGCGGCGCGATCGCCGCCACCGCACCTTCGTCGAAACTGTAAGTGGCGTTGCAGAACTCGCAGGTCACGACTAGCTTGCCGTCGACCGCGAGTTCGACGAGATCGCGCGGCGGCAATGCAGTCAGCATGCGTTCGACGCGCCCGCGCGAGCAGCGGCATTGCGCCGTCAGGATGTGCGGCCGATAGGCGCGCACGCCGTCTTCATGGAACAGGCGGAAGAGCAGCGTCTCGGGCGCCAATTCGGCATCGAGCAGCTCATCTGACGTGCTGGTCGCCATCAGGACCATCGCCCGGCGCCAGCCCTCGTCTTCGGTCTCGCGCGCCGCAGCCGCGCTGTCGTCCTTCGGCAGGCGCTCGATCATCAGCGTGCCGGCGCGCCACTGTGGCTGGCCGTCCGCGCGCAGACGCTGCCCGACAGCGACCTTGATGCCGGCTTCGACCTGCTCGCTCTGGCGGAAATAGTGGTGCACGCACTCGGCCAGCGTCGCACCTTCGAGCGCCACGATGCCCTGATAGCGCTCGGTGTGCTCGCCCTGGTCGACGGTCAGGGCCAGATAACCCGCGCCGAGCATCCGCGGCACAGACAATCCGGCCTCGTGGTCGAGTTGCGCCAGCTTGGCAGCGTCGAATTGCGCATAGCCGCGCACCGCACCGGCCGTGGTCACGTCAGCAACCAGCAGGCGAATCGGGCCATCGCCTTTGGTCTGCAAGGTGAAGACGCCCTCATATTTGAGCGCGCCGGACAGCGAGATCGCGAGCGCGATAGCTTCGCCGAGCAGCGTCGCCACTGGTGCCGGATAGTCGTGCCGCGTCAAAATCCGGTCGAGCACGGGGCCGAGACGAACGAGGCGGCCACGCAGGCGGAAGGGGTCGACTTGGAATGGTTGGACGATGTCGTCGGCAATGTGGTCAGGCATTGCCGCTATTTAGGTTCAGCCGAGGCACCAAGCAAGGATGCCTTTTTGCGCGTGCATGCGGTTTTCGGCTTCGTCCCACACGGCGGATTGTGGCCCGTCGATGACCGCCGCCGAGACTTCCTCGCCCCGCTTTGCTGGCAGGCAATGCATGAAGATCGCATCGGGTTTGGCCCGCGCCATCAGCGCCTCGTCGACCCGGTAGGGGCGCAACATGGCGTGGCGCTCGTCCTTATCCTTGGCACCCATCGAGACCCAGGTGTCGGTCACGACGCAGTCGGCGCCGGCTGTCGCCGCCGCTGGATCCGTGGTTAGCACGATCTTGGCGCCCTCGGCGCGTGCCCAGTTCACCGTTGCTTCGGGCGGTGCCAGTTTGATCGGGCAGGCGGCACGTAGCTCAAAGCCGAATCGCGCAGCGGCATGGATCCAGCTCACCAACACATTGTTGCCATCGCCGCTCCACGCCACGATCTTGCCTTTGGCCGGGCCCTTGCGCTCTTCGAGCGTCATGACATCGGCCATCACCTGGCAGGGATGGCTCGAATCGGTCAGGCCGTTGATCACCGGCACGGTGGCGTTCTGCGCGAGCTCTTCGAGCTTTGCCGAACTGTCGGTGCGGATCATGATCGCGTCGACGTAGCGCGATAGGACGCGCGCGGTGTCGGCAGTCGTCTCGCCGCGCGAAATCTGGCTGTCGGCGGCCGTCAGCGTGATGACGTCGCCGCCGAGCTGCTTCATCGCCACTTCGAAGCTCAGCCGCGTGCGCGTCGACGGCTTCTCGAAGATCATCGCCAGCATCTTGCCGGCGAGCGGCTTGGTCCGGTCGCGCCCCGACTTAAACGCGACGGCATGGCCGAGAATGTTGCGCAGCTCGCCGGCGTCGATCCGGTCGAGATCGAGGAAATGGCGCGGCGCCTTGGTGGCACGGTTCCGGCCGCTCATGACCAGGCTCGCGCGACGCCGTCGATGATGCCGACTGCCTCGTCGACGTGGCGTTCGTCGATGATCAGCGGGGGCAGCAGCCGAACGGCGTTTTCGCCGGCGCCGACCGTCAGCAGGCCAGCGCGCCGCAGCCTTTCGACCACCTCGAGATTCGGCACGACGCATTTGAATCCGGTCAGCAGGCCCTTGCCGCGTACTTCGGCGAAGATTTCGGGATAGCTCTTGGCCATAGCTTCGAGTTTCGTGCGCAACACTTTGGCGATGCGCTCGACCTGCGACAGGAAGCCGGGCTCGGTCATCACCGTCAGCACTTCGTTCGCCACCGCCATGGCCAGCGGATTGCCCCCGAACGTCGAGCCGTGCGTTCCGGCCGTCATGCCCTTGGCAGCTTTCTCGGTGGCGAGGAACGCGCCGACTGGAAAACCGCCGGCGAGGCCTTTTGCCAGCGCCATGACGTCGGGCGTCACACCGGCCCATTCGTACGCAAACAGCTTGCCGGTGCGGCCCATGCCGGTCTGCACCTCGTCGAAGATCAATAGCAGGCCGAACTCGTCGCACATCGCGCGCAAGCCCCTGAGATAGTCGACCGACGCCACCGCCAGTCCACCTTCGCCTTGCACGGGTTCGACGATGATGCCGGCAGTCTCTTTCGAGACCTTGGTGCGCATTTCGTTGAGGTTGCCGTAGGCGACATGATCGAAGCCGGGCACCGGTGGACCGAAACCCTTGAGATATTTCTCGGCGCCAGCGGCGGCGAGCGTCGCCAGCGTGCGGCCGTGGAACGAGCCGGTGCAGGCGATGAGGCGATAACGCTCCTCGTGCCCGGATTCGGCGTGATACTTGCGCGCAACTTTGATCGCGCCTTCCATCGCCTCGGCGCCGGAATTACAGAAGAACACGGTGTCGGCGAAGCTCAGTTTGACGAGCCGTTCCGCCAACAGTTTCTGTCCGGCGATCTGATAGAGGTTGGAGCAGTGCCAAAGCTTTTGCGCCTGCGCGGATAGCGCCGCGATGAGACGCGGATGGGCGTGGCCGAGCGACGTCACGGCGACGCCGCTCGAGAAATCGAGATAACGCCGACCATCGGTGGCGTAGAGATAGGGACCTTCGCCGCGGTCGAACGTCAGTTCGCTCCGCGCGTAAGTCGGCATAACGGCTGGAATCACGGGACTCTCTCCTCGGCGATGAAGACGCAAGAATACGGACGGCGAGCAGCGACGCTCAGCGTCGTCGCGGCAACGCAACCGTTCGCAATTCCTGGCCGTGCCGGGCGCACCACCCGTTTGCACGCTTCATCGCTTGGCTCCAGTCCTCCGGGGAGGCGCGCGGAGTATGGGGCGGCCGTTAAGCGCCTGTCAACGCCGGGAGAATCGTCACGCCTTAAGCTTGTAGCCGCGCTTGAACATGGCGTGGCACAGCACGATGAGCGCCGTGTTGGTGACGATCATCACTATAACGCCGATGGCGAGTGAGCTGTCGGCGTGGCCGGTGAGGCCATAGCGGAAGCCATCGATCATATAGAAAAACGGATTGGCGAGCGCGACATCGCGCCAGACGCCGGGCAGGACGTTGATCGAATAGAACGTGCCAGACAGGAACGACAGCGGCGTGACGACGAAATTGGTGACCGCGGCAATGTGGTCGAACTTGTCGGCCCAGATCGCGCCGATGATGCCGAGAACCGACAGGCAAAGCGACGCAGCCGCGGCGTGGAACAGCATCAGCCCGTAATTGTAGACGTGCAGCGGCACGAAAATCGCGATCACCGCCGCGACGACGACGCCGACGACGAGGCCGCGCGTCACTCCGCCTAAGGCAAAGCCCCAGACCAATTCGCCGGGACCGAGCGGCGGCATCAAGACGTCGACGATGTTGCCTTGGACCTTGGCGATCATCAGCGACGACGATGTGTTGGCGAAGGCGTTCTGCATCATCGCCATCATGATCAATCCCGGCGCCAGGAATTCGGTGTAGGGGATCGTGCCGATCGTGCGTGCCTGACCGCCGAGCGCGAGTAGGAAGATCGCCAGAAACAACAGCGTTGTGACCACCGGCGCGGCCACGGTCTGCATATAGACCTTGAGGAAACGGCGCACTTCGCGGACGTAGAGGGTCCACAGGCCGAGCCAATTAACCGCGCCGATTTTGCGCGCGGCCGGACCCGCACCATCCATGTTGAATCCCGTCTCCAAGGCGGCGAAGCTTAGCAGGGGAGGGGCGGCGCATGCCAAGACAACCCGCGATGGCAGAGCCGCGCAAAGCGCGCAAGCTTCCGCGCCGCATGACGGCCGAGCGGCTGGAGAATATCGCACTCCACTATCTGAGCCGGTATGCCAGTTCGAGCGGCAATTTGCGGCGCGTGCTGATGCGCCGGGTCGAGCGCGCCGCGGCCGCACACGGTGACGATCCGGCCGACGGCGCGCGCTTGATCGACGCGCTGGTTACGCGCTTCCAGCGCTCGGGCCTGATCGACGATCGCGCCTATGCGGCGCAGAAGGCGGCGAGCTTGCAACGCCGCGGCGCATCGCGGTTCGGCATTCGCGGCAAGTTGCGACAGAAAGGCGTCGAGACCGGGCTCATCGATGACGCAGTGGCAACTTTGGATGACGGCGGTACCGGCGCCGGCGAATTCGCTGCCGCCTGCGCCTTGGTCCGGCGGCGCCGGCTCGGTCCCTGCCGTCCGGCCGGTCAGCGTGCCGCGATGCGGCAGAAAGACCTCGCAACGCTGGCGCGGGCGGGGTTCAGCCTCGACGTTGCGCGCCGCGCCTTGAGCGCGCCCGATCGTGCGACGCTCGAAGCCTGGGGCCGCGGCGAGAGCGAGGAGTAAGACTTCTTAGCTCGGTTTCCGTGGCTTCGCGCCGTTGCGCCCGCGAGCCACCGCCGCGCCGCCGGAATCATCGCCGAAATAGATCGTGCGTGCGGGAAACGGCATCTCGATGCCTTCGCGGTCGAACACTTGCTTCATGCGACGGTTGAATTCGCGCCCGACCGCCCACTGGTGGATGGGCTGCGTCTTGATCCGCACCAGGATGATGACGGCGGAGTCGGCGAAGCGATCGACGCCGATGACGTCGAGCGGCTCGAGGATCCAGCGCGCGAACGGCTTCTCCTTGCGCATCTCGTCGACGATCCCGGTCAGGACCTTGATGACGCGGTCGGTGTCCTCGCTGTAGGCGACGCCGACGTTGGCGACGTAATACGAATAATCCTTGGTCAGGTTTTGGATGACTTTGGCCTCGCTGAACGGCACAGACAGCACCGAGCCGTCGACGCAGCGCAGTTTGATCGTCAGGATCGACATTTCCTCGACCACGCCGGCATGGCCGCCTCCCAAATCGATCACGTCGCCGACGGCGAACGTGTCGTCGATCAGCACCCCAATGCTGGTCAGCAACCCTTTGACGATCGATTGCGATCCGAATCCGGCGATCTAGCCGAACACCCCGGCGCCAGCGATCAACGCGCCGACATTGATGCCGATCGCGCCGAGCACCGCGAAGACCACGATGATCCCGATAATGATGACGGCGACGACGCGCAGGAACGGCACCATGGTTTGCGCGCGCGCCCGGCGTCGGCTGTCGTCTTCGAGCCGCAACATGTGATGCTCGATCGCCAGCACGAAGGCTTCCCAGGCGACGACCGCGGCTGCGAGCACGATGGCGATGCTGACAAGGCTGCCGACGATGGAGCTGGCGGCCGCCGTCTGAACCCAAATGAAGGCGTCGATTCCCCACGCTTGCAACAGCGCCAGCGCCGCCACGACATAAATCGCCAGCGACGCCAACGTGGTTAAAATCGGTATGTAGCGATTCGTCCGGCTCTCAAGCGTCGGAAACCGCGCCTTGAGTTCCGGCTTGATCGCAAATCCATGCTCGCTCGCGCGGCTGACGAACTGCACGGCTAGTGCCGCGGCCAGGACCACCAGGACGCTCAACAGCGTCGCGCGCACCAGGATCAGGAACCCGCCCGCGATGTGCAGCACCGAAACGCCGAAGGTGCCGGCGATGATGATGATCGCCAGGATGTGCCAAACGGCGGCCAGGCGTTGGCGCAACAGCCGCCAGCCGCGCCCGCGTCCCATCGAGACCTCGCTGGAGCCGCGCAGCCAATTCGCCACGGTCGTCCGGTTCTGCAGAACGAAGATGACCGCCAGGATGCCGAGAACGAGCACGACGATGCGCAGCAAGATCGCATAGATCGCGCCCGGTACGCTCAGCCACCAGCAGCAGCCGGCGATGGCGAAGCCGTAAAGACCGAAATTTGCGAACCGCCGGGTCCAGATATAGAGATAATTGCGGGTTTCCTCGCCGAGCCGGTAGAGCGCCAGCGCGCTCGGCGACAGCAGCAACACGCGCGCAATCGCGGCGACGACGCGCGACCAGAGATAGGCCGTGATGACGGTCGTCGCCACCTGTTCAGTGACGAAACGCTTCGCAGTCAGCGGCAAGACGAAGAACGCCACCGCGGCGAAAGCCGCGATTGGCAACGCTTCGAATATCGCGTTGATGAGCAGATAGACCAGGCGCCAGGCGAGCGCCTCGCCGGTCCGCGCGCCGAACCGGCGAGCTGGCGCGCGCAACAACAACCACACGAACCAATCGGCCACGAGTGCGAGGCCAATGATGATCGCCAGCCGCGTCGTGACCTCGGACCAGCGCTGGCGAGTTTGCTCGTTGCTGGATTGCTCGCGCAGCCAGCCGGCGACCCGTGGCGCGTCGACGGCGACCGTCGCCGCAGCGAGGACCTCGTCGCCGATTGCGTGCGCACCATCCGCCAAGCTGGCGAAGAATTTACGCGCGGCCTGGGATGGCGAGGTCTTCTGGACTCCGCGCTGCGCCGCGATCAGGCCCTGTAGCTCGGTGACGAGCTTCTTGCGCGCCACCGGGTCCTGGATGGTGTCGACGAGATTTTGCAGATCGTCGGCCGTGACCGGAGCGGCCACGGGTGCCGCCGGTGCGGCCGTTGACGCGCTGGCGGCAGGTGCCGGCGTTGTCTGTGCACGGACTGGGGCGGCCGCCAAACTCGACAGCAAAACGGCGGCGAGCGCGAGCGTGCGCATAGGGCGAACGGCGTTCAAGGCGCGCAAGCTTAGCCGTACGCTGGCGTTGCGCCAACCGTCACAACAGTCCGGCGAGGCGCGCGGCGGCGGCGCCCAAAAGTCCGGCGCCGGAGATCGCCAGCAGGCCACCGGAGAACCGCGGCAGCCAGGATATACCGATGCGCCGCAGCCACGGCGCCGCCAGACACAGGCTGACCCACCACGCGAGCGAGCCGGAAAAGACGCCGGCGACCAAGGCGGCGATGCTCAGCCGGCCGGACGCCGGATCGAAGCCGATCTGCGTGAAGATCGCCGCGAAAGCTAAAATTGTGACCGGATTGGCGATGGCGAGCGCGAAGGTCGAAAGAAACGCAGCCGCAAGACGCTCG